>DASVAI010000096.1:0-5254 GCA_036376445.1 Acidobacteriaceae bacterium | reverse complement strand
CGCTGCATAGCTCTCCTTCAGCCTGAATTAATGGTTGCATGGGAGACTAGGGCGTCCGGCGCAACCCGCGCCTGACCCGGAGAAAGCTATGCTCGGTTCCTGCAGTACACGCGCTCGTCGCTCGTTACTTATTCCCGCCATTCTCTGTGTCGCTGCGCTTCCATCGGCGCTCCTGGCGCAGTCGTCGTACAACGTTGTTACGCAGTGGAAGACGGGCGGCGAAGGCGGCTGGGATTATCTGACCGCAGACGCCGATGCGCATCGCCTGTATGTGACCCATGGCACACGTGTGGAGGTGCTGGACACGGGCAGCGGCAAGCCGGTGGGCGCGATTACGGGATTGCAGGGCGTTCATGGAGTTGCGCTGGACCGTGCAGGAAAGTATGGCTACATCAGCGATGGGCGCGCGAACGCGGTTGTCGTCTTCGACCGCAAGACTCTGAAGACGGTGACTTCGATTCCGGCAGGCACGAACCCGGACGGGATTACCTTTGAGCCGGTGACCAATACGGTATGGGCATTTAACGGTCGCAGCAGTAATGCCACGGTGATCGATACGAAAACCCAGAAGGTGGTTGCGACGATCGCGCTGCCGGGCAAGCCGGAGTTTCCGGTGGCGGACGGCAAGGGCAACGTCTACGACAATATTGAGAGCAAGAATGAGATCGTTCGTCTCGACGCTAACGCGCATACGGTGACGGCAGAGTGGCCGATTTGCGATTCACCGTCAGGGCTGGCGATCGACACGTCGAGCCGGCATCTTTTTTCCGTGTGCGACGGCAAGAAGATGGCAGTTGTCGATGCAGGCAGCGGGAAGGTGTTGGCCAGCCCTGAGATCGGCGAGGGGCCGGATGCGGCCGGCTTCGATGCGAAGAAGAAGCTGGCGTTCTCATCGAATGGCGATGGCACGTTGACCGTGGTGGACCCTAGCAAAGCGAATTTCCCGGTGGTGCAGACCGTGACGACGCAGCGCGGCGCACGCACGATGACGCTTGACTCGAGCAATGGCCGCATCTATCTCACGACGGCGCAATTTGGCTCTCGGCCCGCAGCTACCGCGCAGAATCCGTATCCGCGGCCTGCAATTCTGCCCGATACATTTACGGTGCTGGTAGTTGGGGAGAAATAGGCGGGTTTGAATCCGGCTAGCCGGCGGGGCGGATGCCGCGCCGGTTTTCTTATGCTTCGGTGTGGCGGGAGCGGGTCATGAGGTAGTAGATCGCCGGAGTGACGATGAGACTCAGGGCGATGGAGATCAGCAGGCCGCCGATGACAGCGATGGCCAGCGGCTGCAACATCTGCGAGCCGGACCCGAGAGCGAAGGCTAGGGGGAGCATGCCGCCGATCGCGGCAAGCGCCGTCATCATGATGGGCCGCAGCCGGCGCTGGGCTGCATGCAGCATGGCATCGCGCGGGGCGACGCCTCCGGCGCGATATGTCTCGTCTGCATCGAGCAGCAGGATGCCATTTTTGGCAACGATGCCGATGATCATGATGAGGCCCATGAAGGATGCGACGTTGAAGTCTGTGCCCGTGATGAGGAGCGCGAAGACCACGCCAAAGATGGAGAGCACGGACGAGGTGAGAATGGCGATAGGCGCGGCAAAATTACGAAATTCCGTCAGCAGCACACCGAAGACCAGCGCCAGTGCCAACAAGAGCACGCGCAGTAGTTCGTGGAAGGACTGCTGCTGTTCCTGGTAGGTGCCGCCGTACTCCACACGCACCGATCCGGGAAGGCGCATGTCTCGGACCACCTGCTGGACTTTGCGGATGGCGGTGCCGAGGTCGGAGCCTTCGAGGCGTCCGGTGACCACGACATCCTGCTGCAAATTCTCGCGGCGGATTTCGTTTTGCGGCGGTAGCTGCTCGATGTCTGCCAGGGAACCGAGCGAGGCAGTCTTGCCGGTTGCGCTATTAAAGATGGTGTTCTTGATAGCGTCGAGCGATGTCCGCGTGTCTGCGGGCATGCGCACGCGGATCGTGTAGGGCCGGGCATTTGCGATGAGCGGAACGGCGGCCGGGATTCCATCCAGGATGGAGGTGGCGTCGGTTGAGACTTCAGAGGGAGTGAAGCCCAGGCGTGCTGCAACCGTGGGATCAACAGCGAAGTTTGTCGCCGGGCCGCTGATGGTGTTCTCGATTCCGTTTTGCACGTCGACCACACCGGGGATTTTGCCGATGGCGTCACCTACTTCGGGGCCCAACCGCTGAAGCAAGGCGGCATCAGTAGAGAAGAGCTTGATTTGGATCGGCTCCGGCGAGTTCGAGAGATCGCCGATCATGTCCTGCAGTACCTGCGTGAACTCGACGTCCAGCTCCGGCTCGGTCTTGCGGATCTGCTGGCGGCCATCGGCCATCACCTCATCGATGCCGCGGTCGCGCTTGGTCTTGAGCTTTACGGTGAAGTCGCCGGTGTTTGCTTCTGTAACGGCGGCGAGGCCCATCTGCAGGCCTGTGCGCCGGGATGTGGACTCTACCTCGGGCATGCTGCGCAGGATCTGGTCCACATGCCCGAGAACGCGGTTGGTTTCCGTGAGGGAGCTGCCGGCAGGCATGATGTAGTCGAGCACGAACCCGCCTTCATCCATGGCGGGCAGCAGGTCTGAGCCGAGCTGCTTGTATCCGAACCAGGCGCCGACAACCAGGACAAGGCAGCAGAGGCCGAGCATCCAGGACCGCGCCAGGGACCAGCGAAGCGCGACTTCATGCCAACGCAGAATCCGGCGCATGACGCGCCCGTGGCTCTCTTGATGTTCGAGATTGTCCGCGGCGCGATCATGCACAAGGGTCAGGCCGAGCGCGGGCGTCCAGGTGAGCGCGAGAAGCAACGACGTGAGCAGCGCCGCGGTCATCGTGATGGCGAGGGCGCGGAAGAAGCTGCCGGTGACGCCGGTGACGGCGATGAGCGGCAGGAAGACCACAACCGGTGTGATGGTCGATCCGACGAGAGGCCGGGTGACCTCGGCAAGCGCTTTGCGTACTGCCTGGACGCGGGTTTCGCCGGAGTCGCGATGGAGCACGATGTTTTCAACGACAACGATGGCGTCATCAATCACGAGGCCAATGGCCGCGGCAAGGCCGCCCAGCGTCATCAGATTGAAGCTCTGACCGATCATTTTGAGGAAGACAAACGTCACCGCTACGGTGACAGGAATTACGAGCCCGGCGATGAGCGAGGAGCGCCAGTCCCGAAGAAATAAAAACAGGATGATGCAGGCAAGGACGAGCCCAATCAGGATGGCGTCGCGAACACTTGCGATGCTATCGCGGACGAGCTGGGACTGATCGTAATAGGGTTCCAGCTTGACCCCGGGTGGCAGTTTGGCGCGCAGTCGCGCTATCTGCTGGCTGACCGCGTCGGCAACGGCAACGGTGTTGCTGTCCGGCTGGCGCGTGACGTTGAGCAGAACGGCCTGCCTGCCGTTCGCCATTACGGCGGTATAGACGGGCATGACGGACTTTTCGACGCGCGCCACATCGGCAACGCGGACAGGCGCGCCGCCTGCTGTGGTTTTCACGACGAGCTCGGACAGTTGGTGGAGATCGTGTACCTGGGCACCGACCAGCCCCAGGATGAGCTGGTGGTTCTCTTCGTAGAGCCCGGGCGAGTCGATGATGTTCGAGTTGGTGAGCGCCGTGGAAAGATCGCTGATTGTGACTCCGGAGGCTTCCATGCGCGCCATGTCGGGCACGACGTGGTACTCCGGAGTCTTGCCGCCCTGCACCGTGACCATGCTGACGCCGGGCGTGCGGTTGAGCGGCGGCTTCAGATCATAGGTAGCCATCTCCCACAGCGCGGTCTGCGACAGAGTGTCCGACGTAAGGCTGTAGCCGAGTATGGGAAATGTGGCGAAGGTGAGGCGGTTGATGGTGATCTTCGCGGTCGGCGGAAGGGTTTGCTGCACGGTGCCGAGAGCTGCATCGACGAGCTGCAGCGTGCGATACATGTCGCCTCCCCAGGTGAAGAAGAGGCTGACTTCTGCTGATCCGCGACTTGTCGTGGAGCGCACCGTCACCAAGCCAGGGACGGTATTTACCGCCTCTTCAATGGGGCGGGTAATTGTGACCTGCATCTGCTCGACCGGCATAACGCCGTTGTCGACGCCGATCACGACGCGGGGAAAGTCAGTTGTGGGGAAGACCGAGATCGGAATCTGGGTGGCGAGATAGATGCCCCCGACGGTGAGGACGATGAGGAAAAAGAAGATTGTGCTGCGGAAGCGCGGCAGCCAGAAGCGCGGCTGCTCGGTTTCTGTTCTCGTGTCTTCCAGCAGGCGTGTATTCATTGGCCGCCCGCTTCCTTGCCCGCGTCTGGTTTCTTCTTATCTTCATCGCCGCCGACTGGGCCGATGGTCACCTTTGTGCCGTCTTCGAGCGCATAGTTGCCTGAGGTGATGACCATATCGCCGCTCGAGAGGCCGCTGGTAATCTGCACGCGATCTCCGGCAGTGATGCCGACGCTTACAGGCCGACTATGAGCAATGCTGTCCGTGCCTATGACCATTACAGACTTGCTGCCATCCTGCGCCGTGAGCAGTGCAGAGGTTGGAACGGTGAGCGCCTGTGCTATTTGGCGACCGGTTATTTGAGCGTGTACTGGAGTTCCCACCTTCAGCTCGCCATTCTTATTGTTGATGCGCAGCCAGATTTCGACTGTGGTGCTGCCCGGGTCGAGTGCGGGCGAGACGAGCGAGACTTTGGCCTCAACCGGATCGGTGCGGCCGGGGATGGTGATGGTTGCGGCATCTCCTACCTTGAGTTGCTGGGCAGCCTGCTGCGCGAGATGCAGCTTCGCAAGCAGGATCGAGGTGTCCATCACGGTCAGCAGAGTTGAACCAGCGGCTACGGTTTCGCCTGCGAACAAAGACCTGTCAGTGACCACGCCGGAGATGGGACTGCGAATCTCCGAATAGGAGACCTGCGCCGCAGCCGCGAGATATTTGCCTTCGGCGGAGGTGAGGTCGCCCTTCGCGGTTTGCAGGGAAGCCTTGCGCGAGACGCTCTTCTGCGACTCCAGATGCTTCGCGGCCGTATCATAGGCGGCCTGCGCCTGCACAAGGGCGGCTTCGGCAGTGTCGAGGTCGCGGCCGGGAATGGCGCCTTCGGCAAAGAGCTGCTTGCGCGCGTTCACGATGCTCTGATTGAGTTTTAGATTGGCTTCTGCCTGATCTACGTCAAGCTGCGCCTTCTGGTACTCTTCCGGCACTTGCGCCTGGGTTGCGGTGGCGTACGTACCTTGCGCGGCGGTGTA
>DASVAI010000076.1:0-4811 GCA_036376445.1 Acidobacteriaceae bacterium | reverse complement strand
TGCCATTTGAGGCGCCTGCCTGCACGAACCAGTAGTTCTTCTGCGGCAGCATCAGCTCGGCAGTGACAACCTTCTCCGGATTGAAGCCGAGCGGGCGATGCTGCATGTCGTAAAGAGTCCGCGCCATGACGCCGGCAGCCGCCAGCAGCAACAGCGAAAGCGCTACTTCTACAGTGACGATTGCATCGCGCATTGCTGCCTGTCCGCGGCTGGTGCCGGTGCCCGCCGAGCCCTCCCGCAGCCCCGACAGGATAGGCAGTCGCGCAGCCTGCAGCGCCGGGATCAACCCAAAAATCAACGCCGAAACAATCGACGCGATCACCACGTAAACACAGACCGTCGGATCGACGTGAATGCTTTCGCCATCCGTGAACATGCTCGCCAGATAGCTGCGCGAAATCTGCAGTGCCATTGACGTGATCGCCAGGCCAAGCGCTCCCCCCGCCAGGCTCAGCACCATGCTTTCCACCAGGAACTGCCGCATCAGCCGCCCGCTTCCCGCGCCCACAGCAGCTCGGACAGCAATCTCGCGACGGCGTCCCTGCGTGCGGGTCAGCAGCAACCCGGCCACGTTGATCGTCGCCAGCAGCCACACGGCAAGTACCAGCCCGTTCAGCACCAGCAGCCCGGGACGCACGCTGCGCGTCAGCTTGCGCGCATAGCTCTCCACTAAGATCCAGTTGTCGCGCTCCTTGCCTGGATAGTCATGCAGGTTCTGTTGCTTGATGGCGGCAAGCTCGCGCATCGCGTCATCCACAGTCGCGCCGTCACGCAGCCGGCCAATCACATTCAGCAGCCCGGATTCACGGTCCTGCAAGTCCTTCGTTTCTATGGCAAGCGGCGAAAACAGCAGATCGCTGCCGCCCTGAAATCGAAAGCTCTCCGGCATCACGCCGATGACCGTATATGGCGTCCCATTCAACCGGAGAACGCGGCCCACGGCCCTCGGGTCGCCATTCAGCAGGATGTGCCAGGCCTCTGCTCCCAGAATGGCGACATGGGTGGAGGCGCCCTTGTTCTCATTCGCCGCAAAGTTCCTGCCGAGCGCCGGTTGCACACCGAGCACGTTAAAGAAGTTTGTGCTGGTGATCATCTCGGCCTCGGAACGCGGCTGCGGGATATCCTGCACGATCGGCATATTGAAGGTGTAGAAGCCCACCGACTCGAGCGTATGGCTGCGCGTCTGCCAGTCCTCTGCATCCGGCAGCGAGATGCCCCCGCTGCTCTTAGCCGCGTCCTTGTCGTAGGAAGCTTCGGAGATCGCCACAAGCTGCGACGGATGGGCGTACGGCAGCGGCCTGAGCAGCACCTGGTCCACAACGGAGAACATCGTCGTGGTCGACCCGATGCCAAGCGCAAGCGTCAGGATCGCCGCGCAGGCAAAGCCGGGGCTGCGCCGCAACTGGCGCCATGCGTAGCGTAGATCGTTGCCGAGTTCCATTCCCTCTTCTCCTCTACTCCGTTCGCAACGCCTGCATCGGCTCGATGGACGCGGCCCGCCGCGCGGGCAGCAAGGCCGCCGCTGCCGCACTGAAGGCCAGCAGCAGCGTCGCAACAATGACCACCGGGGGGTCAAACGAGCCCACGCCAAACAGCTTGTCCGAGAGCATGCGCCCCGCGAGATACGCGAGCGGCACTCCGATGGCAAGACCAATGCCACAAGACATGAGCGACTGCATCAGCACCTCGCGCATAATGCGCGCGCGGCTCGCGCCCAGCGCCATGCGCACGCCGATTTCGCCCGTGCGCCGCTGGACTGAATACGCCGTCACGCCGTAGATGCCGATGCCGGCGAGCACCAGCGCGATCAACGCAAACAGAGCGCAAAGCCGCGACATCAGCTCACTCTCGATAAAGCCAATCCCCTCCAGTTCCTTGAAGGTGTAGTAGGAGGTGATCGGCAGGTTCGCATCCACGTCGCGCATCGCTTTGCGAATCTCGGCTTCCGCCGCCGGACGATTGCTGCCGTGCAGTTGCAGAATAATGTTGCCGGCAAAGTGGGACTTCGCGTCCCATCCCTTGCGGCTCTCGCCGAAAACCTCCGTCGATTGGCGGAACGGCAGAAAGTACAGCGGCGGTGTCGGCTGGTCAGGAAAACGGTACTTGATGTCCTTCACGACGCCGACAATCTCGAACTGCGAGCGCAGCTCCGGCTCCATGCCGAAGTGCTGCCCGAGCGCATTCCCTTTCAGAAAGCGGCGCGCAAAGCCCTCGCTCACAATCGCGACCTTGCGCGACTGCTCGTTGTCGCCATCGTTGAAGAAACGGCCCGCCCGCAGCGTGGCTCCGATCGACTGGAAGTAATCAGGATTCACCCGATTCCAGGCCGCCATGCCCCACTCGCTGTCCGGCGAAGGATTTGGCTGTCCGGGGAAATAGGTATACGTGGCACGGCTGTCTCCCGACATCGGAGCGTAGGTCGCGATGCCGACGCGCTCTGCCCCCGGAATAGCACGCAATCGCTCCTGGATCTTCCGGTAGAGCGCATCCGTCTGCCCGCTGTGATAGCCGGCGAGCTCCGGATCAATGCCGATGACGTAGCGATCGCCGGTCTGGAAGCCGAAGTCTTGCTGCTGCAGGTTCGTCAGACTGCGCATCAGCAGGCCGGCGGCGCATAGCAGAACGACAGAGAACGCCGCCTGCAAAATGACCAGCGCACGCTGCGAGGCCGTGCCGCTGGAGCGGGTGGTGCGCGAAGCGGCGCGCAGCACGTTTGCCAGATTATTCCGCGTGGAGAGCCACGCCGGTGCCACTCCGAAAAATATGGCTGTCACAATCGCGGTGGCAAATGCAAAGCCCATCATGGCCGGCGAGGGACTGGCCGAGATCGGCACGTAGTCGATGCCGCGGAACGCCAGCGCCACCACCGAACTGGAGAGCACATACGCCACGCCGATGGCCCCCACGCAACCCAGCAGTGCCAGCACCAAACTGGACACGATGGCCTGCTGCAGCAACTGCTCGCGGCTCGCGCCCAGCGCCATGCGCACCGCCGTCTGCTGGCTCTGTGCCAGCGCGCGCACCAGCAGCAGGTTGGCCACGTTCGCGCAGACAATCAGCATCACAAACCCTGCCGCAATCATCAGCAGCTTCAGCGGCCGCTCATAGAACAGGCCGACAATATTAATGCCCGGCTCGGCCGAAGCGAGCTCCGTATGCTGTCGGTTGATCTGCGCCCGCTCCTCGGGCTCCATCGTGGCGCTGCGGCTCTCGAGCCACTGCCGCAGTTCCGTATTCAGTTGCGCATCGATCTGCTGCTGCGAGCTGCCGGGCGGAACGCGGCCGATGATGTCCAGCCAGTAACGATCCGGGCGCGTTCCCACCACGTTCTCATGCACAAAGTTCGCTTCCTGGCGCAGCGGCATCCACAGCTCCGGCATATCGGCGTTGATGGTCTCGCCCACAAAGCCGGGGGCCGTCACTCCCACGATCGTCGCGGCCGTCCCGTTCATCATTAGCGTCTGGCCTACGATGTGCGGGTCCCGCCCGAAGCGGCGCTGCCACATGCGGTCGCTGATCACCGTTACCGGCGCTGCCCCCGGCTGATCGTCCGCCGGTGTCAGCCCACGCCCCATCGCAATCGGCGCAGCCAGCACGCTGAAATAGTTGCCCGCAACCAGCTTGCCCAGCAGCGCCATAGAGGCTTGCGGATCACCCTGCCGGTGCACCAGCAGCGGCGTCTGGCCGGCCTGGAACGCCGTCATGCCCTCAAAGCCCTGTGTGTGGTCGCGCAGCGTCTCATACAGCTCGTTCGAAAACATGCTCCAGTCACCCAGCAAATGGCTGGAAACACAGCAAGTGGTGTCGCGGCCTACCTTATAAAGCTGAGCGGGCTGCCTCACCGGCAGCGGTTTCAACATCGTGATGTAAATCAGGCTGAAGATAGCGGTGGTGGCGCCGATCCCCAGCGCGAGCGTGAGGATGGCGGTGATGGCGAACCCCGGACTGCGGTGAAGCTGGCGAAATGCGTAGCGGATATCAGTGCCCAGGTGCATGGTCTACTCCGTCCGCAACGCTACCATGGGTTCGGTGGAGGCGGCACGCCGGGCCGGCACGAGTGCCGCCAAAGCCACCGCCGCGATGAGCACGCCGGCCGCAATCGTGTAGCTGACCGGATCGAGGGCCGGAACCCCAACCAGAAAACGACTGAGCACGCGCGACGAGAGCAGGCTGACCACGACGCCCAGCCCGATGCCCAGCAGCCCACTGCGTGCAGCCGCCGCCATCACCTCGCGCGCAACCGCAGCGCGGTCCGCGCCCAGCGCCATCCGGATACCGATCTCCCGCACCTGCTGCGCGACCGTGTAGCTGGTCACGCTGTACATGCCGACCGCCGCCAAGAGCAGAGCGAGCGCCGCAAAAGCAGTCAGCAATTCACTCCGCAACTGCTGCGGCTCGGTAGCTGCAGCCAGCGCATCATCCATGGTCGTGAACTTCGTCGCAATGGATGCGTCCGTCGCGAGCACCCGTTGCCGCACCGCGGGAATCAGCGATGCCGGCGCGACAGCAGTGTGAACTACGATCTGCGCTCCTCCACCGATTGCCACGCGCTCTGGATGCTGCGCTACTGGCATGTAAAGAGCAGGTGAGGGATCGTCCGCCGGCGTATCCTGCCGCACATCGCCCACCACGCCAACGATAGTTGCGCCGCGCATGCTCTCTTCATCCATGCCGCAGACAAGCTGCTTTCCAATGGGATCCTCGTTTCCGAAGGACTGGTGGGCCAATTTCGCGCTGATGACCACCACGGGTTGCGATCCGTACGTATCCGCCGCGGTGACACCCCTGCCTCGAAGCAGCGGAATGTGCAT
>DASVAI010000075.1:0-15428 GCA_036376445.1 Acidobacteriaceae bacterium | reverse complement strand
CGGATTCAGACCTTCCGTAATGATGCCGCCGTCCCACGGGCTGCCGCGCAGGATCTTCATCGCTTGTTCTCTACCCTGCTTCAGCAGCAGATGATCGGCCACAGCCCACGATGTAGTGAATGGCACGCGATAGCTCCCGGGGAGTCCGAAGGGCTGGCTCGCGTCGGCATATTTGTAGTTGGGCGAATGCAGCCAGCTGTAGGTGCGCTCAAAGACCGGATCGTTGTCCGCGATGAAGCCGAGAGCAGGCAGACGCATGAGTGAGCCCGGCGGTATCTCGACGAAGAGCGGCGACTTGCCGTCTGTTGCCGCCGCGAAGATGGTTCCGGCCGAGCCGGGCGGGCCTGCGGCGATGCAGTGCTTCATAATCGCTGCCTTCAACGCAGCGGCGCGCTGCGTCAGCTGCTGCGCCTGCTGCCTATCATTGAGGCGAGCGTAAAGAGCCGCCATGTCAAGCAGCGCTCTCCAGGTGAGCACATTGTCGTAGGTAAGGTACGGAAGCTTCTGGTATTCGTCCTGCGAATCCTGCAGCGATGTATAGAGGCCGACCGACGCGTCGTAGCGTGACGCGAGGCGGTCGCGCAGGAAGTCGAGCGCGTCGCGATGTTTTTCCAAGAACGCTGTGTCGTTTGTCTTCGCCACGTATGCCGCCAGCGCAACGATGGGAGCATTGGCTCCGTCGAGTTGAAACCCATCCTCCAGCACGATCCCGTCGATGAAGCGGCTGTGCGTGCCGGTATTGCGTAGCTGGATGGTCAGCGCGTATTCGAGCGCGTCGCGCGCCATCGTGATGTCGGTGTCGAGCAGGGCGGGAAAGCTCCACAGCATAGCGTCGCGATCCCAGTATGCGGCAGAGACGTAATAACGCGGGCTGCGCGCCGTCACGCCGACGAACTGTTCGGTATCGATGGTGCGGCCCCACGCGTAGAGCGTGGTAAAGATGAAGTTGCGGTTCATCAGCAGATCGAGCTGCGGATCGCCGGTCGTGCGCGTGTGCTTCTGGCACCAGGCGCCCGTCTGCGAAATCAGCGCGTCGGCTCCGTCGCGATCGAGCATCTCGCGGAGCGCCTTGGCATTGTGCGGCGCGCTGAACTCCTCGATCCCTGCGCCCATAACGAACAGGGCTTCCATCTGCTGGCCGGGCTGGAGTGTCGCGGTCTTCTCTGCACCGACCGTTGGCGCAATCACATTGTTCGGCGGCAGCGTGATAATGCCTTGCGATCCCGGATGCACGAGCGACCACGCAAAATCCGTATCCATGGTGGAAAAGCTGAAGACCTCGCCGTCCGGCACCCAGGGCGCGAGCCCGGCGGTGAGATTCCCTTTCAGCGGAACGGGCGTGTAGGTCACGCGGCTCAGCGAGCCCCACGATGCCTGTGTGCCCAGCTTCGCTGTGACGGGTTTGTCGCGGTGGTTGGTCATGGTGAGGCGCAGGAATGCTGCGCGGGAATCCGACGGAGCGCACCAAGTGAGCGTCAGGGCGAGACCATCGACGGTTTGCTGCGCGACGGGTGTCCAGTATTCGATGAGACTCCAGTCCGGATTGTGCAGCGAGAGCCGCTTGCCGTCCGCACTGAACGAGGGCGCGATGACCGGCGTTCCGTTGACGCCAGCAACCTGGAGCAAGCCGCGATGCTGCATGGAGAGCACGTTGAAGGTGCCGAGCGCGCCGTCAGAGGCACGTATATCCGGCAGAGAGATCCACTGATTGCCGGTGGGCAGCACGTCGCTGGATTGCAGATGGAGCGGTGTGATGTGCGTCTCAGCGAGTGCCGTGAGCGATGCCGCGCAGCAGAGGAGCGAGATGCAGGCAAGCAGACAAAAAGTCCAGTTGCCCTTTCCGGCGATGCAGCGATTCATGCCACCAGCGTACAACGCGTCCTGCTGGTATCTGCTGCGCTACTCCTGCAGGCCTTTGGCTGCACTGCCGGATTTTGTGGACGCGGTGGTGCTGGTGCTTGCAGCGGTATGAGCGGCAAGATCGCGATAGATCATCTCGTTGCGCACGATGGCCTGCACGTATTCGCGCGTCTCGGTAAACGGGATGGATTCGACGAACTCATCCATGCCGTGGAAGGGCGCACCGGAGCGCCAGTCGGTCACGCGATCAGCGCCCGCGTTGTAGGCGGCGAAGGCGTATTCGGGCTTGTCATCCAATTGGTCCAGCATCTCGCGAAGGTATTTTGTTCCCAGCTTGATATTGACCAGCGGGTTCAGCAGCTCGTTGTGATCGAAGTGGCGGATGCCATCCTTGTGTGCCATCTCGGCGCCCACGCGCGGCAGCAGTTGCATCAGGCCCCAGGCATTCGCGTAGGAGATGACGGTGGGATTGAACTCCGATTCCTGCCGGATGAGCGACGCGACCATGTAGGGATCGAGGCTGTTCTTCGTGGATTCGTTCTCGATCGTGCCCCAGTATGGCTCGGGAAACAGGATGCGCCAGTAGGCCATCGGAATGGAACCGATGGGCGCCGAGGTATAGAACGGCAGTGCGCGCTTCATTACGCGCATGGCCTTCGCATCCTCGCCGTAGGAGTGGTAGATCTCCGCCTCTGCGAACGCGCCCCATTCGTCGCTTCCTTCGGCAGCCTGAATTTCAGACGAGATGTATTCGTTGAGCCCGGCATTCGCCAGCAGCTTTGCACGAACGACATGCGGGTCGTCCTCGGGGACATCGTCGGTGAGCGCGGGGATGGCGGGCGGCTGGATGCTGTCCAGTTCCGGTGCGGCAGCCGGAGTTACGTTGCCAAGCTCCGCAAACCGCAATGCCGCCTGCTGCGCGTAGTAGTAGTGGAGGTAGGTGTCCTTAACGATGAGGTAGTAGGCCGCGGCCTTCGCTGACTCGTGCTCCTGGTCCTGGTAGATGCGCGCGCGCCAATAGATTGCGCCGGGAATCTCCTTGCCGCCGGGATAGTGCGCGATCTGCTCGTCAAAGAGCTTCGCAGCGTCGGAGTACTTCTCCAGCCGGTAGTCGAGCCATGCGGCGCGCCAGTGGGCGCTCGGGGCATAGTCGGAACACGGACCGGTTCCGCTGCCCTTGCATATCCTCGGGAAGCGCTGGACCAGCTCGGTGTAGTAGGCGACAGCCGAGGGAAAATCCTTGCGCAGCAGATACATGTTGCCCGAGGAGTAGAGTGCCTCGGCCAGCCACGGACTGGTTGGGAAGCGCTGCTCCATCTGGCTGACATCGGCCTGCTGCTCGCTTACATCTCCGCGATCGCGCGCGAGCTCCATCAGCAGGTAGAGGCGGCGAGCGCCGGCTTCGCCAGTGCTGTCGGGCAGCGCGGCAATCTGCTGGCGGTAGGCGCGCTTCAATTTGTAGTCACAGGCCGCGGCAGCGACCAGGAGACGATCGTGCTGCTCGGCATCCTTCACGCCGGGATCAGATGCTAATGCCCGATAGTCGTCGAAGGCCTCGTTGTAGCGGCCTGCGGTGTAGAGCGTGTTAGCGTGCTGCTCGCGCTCCGCTACGGTCAGCGCCGAGTTCGCGCCCATGTTTTGGAGCTGTGTCTTTGCCTGCGCCGCTTCTGGCGACAGCGGATATCCCATGTAGACGCGACGGAAGCTGCGCGCGGCGGCGTTGCTGTCGCCCGCGATCTGCTGCGCGCGCGCCAGCGCCAGAATGAAATCGGGCTTATTGGCGATGGACTCGCCGGCATGCTCGCTCAGAGTATGGAGTGCGGTCTGCGGATCGCCCTGCGCCAGCGCCAGATTCGCCACCAACACCGGCATCTGCGAAACGAAGACGCTGTCCGGATATTTGCGGGCGAAGCCGCTCAGAATCGTTTCGGCTTCCGGCAGGTGATTGGACTGCATGTCAGCCTGCGCAGTCAGGTATGCGGCATAGTCGTCCAGAGCGCTGCCGGCGGCAGCGGCGTGGGAGAGAGCGGTGTTCGCATCCGGGAAGCGGCGGTCGAGCAGGTAAGCATGGCCGAGTGAAAGATAGGCCGCGGCGGCTGCGTCACCGGTGTGCGTCTGGGCGTAATGGGTGACGCCGGAGTAAGCCGCGGGCGTGCGGTTCTGGGCTAGCTGCTGGGCCATCGGCCGGAGCTGGGTGGAGGCCACAAAGGCACGCTGCAGCCGGCGGCTTCTTGCGATGCTTTTTGCAGTCTTTCGGGCGTGGCGCGCCCGGGCGTGTCGCACATGTGCGGAAGTCGTGTGCCGCCGCTTCGCGCTGCTGGATGTCTTCTTGCTTTGCGAGCTGCTCTGACCGGCGTTGTGGGCAGTCGTCTGCTTCTTCTGCGGGACAGTTTCGGCCGTAGCAGGAGAGCTAATGGAGAGCATTACCAAGGCCAGGCAGCAGCCGGCACCCAGAATCGAACGCAGGAATAGCAATTCCAAAACCTCAATGAGCAAAGGCTCTGATCAAAAGACTAAGCGGATTCGCGAATGGGTGCTATCCGACTTCTGGGGGGTAGCCTTAGTGGCAACTTAGTATCCGGGCACGGGAGATGGCTTTACGCCTCCCGTGCCAAGGTTTTACTGCGGCTTACCAGGCATAGACGGTCGTGTTCGCCATCTCCATGGTCTGGGCGCCGCTGGAGCCCTGCCCGTCCATCTGGAGGTTGGTCAACAGCACCGGACCCCAGTTCAGGGCGAAACGCGAGGGACCGGTCGCGCCGGAGAGCGGCGTCGTCTGACCGTCAAGCGAAACCGACTCGTAGGTCACGTTGCCGGCGTCATCCCGTGAGTAGGCAAGCTGCACATGGTGCCACACGTCGCGGGTCCACTGGTGCGGATCGCAGCCGGCATTCGCATGTTTCCAGGTGGAGCGTCCGCTACTGATGACCGTGTAATCCCAGGTGCCGCTCCAGCCATCGCACTGCACTCCGTAAATGATCACGTCGCGATCGGCGAGCACCTGGTTCATGTCCATCTCGATGTTCGCCAGATTGCCGCAATTCGTGCTTCCGCAGTCGCTGTGGATCATCAGATATGTGTCATAGACGAAGTGGGTGGCTGACGCGTTCCCCGGGAAGGAAACGTGGAAGCGATGACCGCCGTTACTCGCGTATTGGAACGTGAACTGGCGCCTGGGACCATTCACCTGGCTGGCGCCCGTGAGGAGAGTTGTGACACCGCTGGAAGTTCCGCCGGTCACGGCATCGTGCTCGCCCACCCAGTTCGTCATCGATTGGATACTTGCATTTGCCGCAACGTTGGCGGGCAGTGTAGGCAAGCTGTCGAGCACGGTAATGGGAACCGTCTCAAAGCACTCGGCGCCCTGGTTTCCCCACGCCTTGATGTGCAGGTTGTGGACGCCGGCACCGGCGCCTATCTGCACCGAAATAGAGGTGGACTTGACCAGCGTGTCCCGGCCGCTGTCCATCGAATACGCCATTGAGGTCAGTGGCTGGGATTTACAGGTAAGTGCCGAAGCCTGAACGGTGAAGGGTGACATCAACTCTGCGCCCGATTGAGGAAAGCTTACGGTGACATCGGCGAGAGCAGGAAGAGTAATGCAAAAAAACGCCGCAGCGGCGTAAAAGCGCTTCATGTACAACACCTCGGGGGAGGGTCGCGGAACGACCCGCAGGGTTAATAGTGAACAGATCAGCGCCGGCGCAATGTCCGTCGCAACGGGTATTTCTGAGTTGTGTCTTTGATGTGCCAGAGAATGACACGGCAATTGTGACATTTGAATCACACGAAAGCGGTGTTTTGTAAAACGTGCCTGGTGTACGCACATAAATTTGTGCTTTGTGCCGCTACATAGGCGATGCAGGAGCCTGTCCCCTGCACCGTCTGCGGAGCATTCCGGCCGGGCAGGTCCCTTGGTAAAATGCAGTTGGGAGCCGCAGCATCCTGCCGGCTCATCCACCGAAAGGGCACAAACCTCTGAAACCTTCCGAGAGTCCGACCATCGAAACAGTAGGAGCACCGGATGAGGTGCATCCGGACGTTTTGCTCGTCGAGCGGGCGCGGGCGGGCGATGTGCGCGCCTTCGAAACGCTGGTGAAGCAGTACGACCGGCAGGTCTTTCGCATTGCGCAGCACATTACGCAGAACCGCGAGGATGCCCAGGACGTGGTGCAGGACGCCTTCCTGAAGGCGTACGAGAAGCTGGACCAGTTCCAGGGCAATTCGAAGTTCTATACGTGGCTGGTGCGCATCGCGGTGAACGAAGCGCTGATGCGTCTGCGCAAGCGGCGCACCGGCAAGATGGTATCCATCGACGAGGACGTGCAGACCGAAGAAGGTTCGGTGCCGCGCGATCTGGCCGAATGGCGGCCGAACCCGGAGCAGGAGTACAACCAGGCGGAGCTGGCGGAGATTCTGCGCAAGACAATCAATGGTCTGCCGCCGGGATTTCGCGTGGTATTCGTGTTGCGGGACGTGGAAGGTCTCTCCACGGAAGAGACGGCCAATGCGCTGGGGCTGAGCGTGCCAGCGGTCAAGTCGCGCCTGTTACGGGCACGGCTGCAGTTGCGGGAGCGGCTGAGCCGCTACTTCCGCAAAAAGAATGAGGACGGTGTTCAGTGACTTGCTCGGAATTTCTGGCCGAACTCGACGATTTGATCGACAACACGGTGACGTCTACATTGCGCGCCGATCTCGAGTTGCACCTGCGCGAATGCGAGCATTGCGTCATTACGCTGAACACGACGCGCAAGACCATTGAGATCTACCGACAGCACGAGCTCTACGAGCTTCCAAGCGCTCTGCGAGAGCGGCTGCAGGCCGCTATCCTGGCTAAGTGCAAGCGCGGCTGCTGAAATCCGCGGCAAGTGAAAACGCCGGAGCCCGGCGCCCCGGCGTTCGCGTCTTCCCTGCTTCTTCTAGACCTCTGGCTGCAGACCTTCGGCCAGCGCGATCAGGTCGTCGCCAATGGTGCGCGTCTTCGCGATTGCGTCCTTGAGCGGGATGTTGGTGATCTCCGTCCCGCGCAGCACTACCAGGCGGCCGAAGTTGCTCTGGTGCACCAGGTCGATTGCTGCCGTTCCGTAGCGCGTGGCCAGCATGCGGTCGAAAGCGGTAGGCGTGCCGCCGCGCTGGGTGTGGCCCAGGTTCACGCTGCGGGTTTCGTAGCCGGTCTTCTGCTCGATCATCTCCGCCACTGCCTGCCCGACGCCGCTCAGCCGCTCGTGTCCGAAGGCATCCAGCTTGGCTCCCTGAGTGGCCTTCTCGCCGCTGGGCAGCTTGGTACCTTCCGCGACTACAACGATTGAGAACTTCTTCCCGTGCTCATGGCGGTACTTGAGGATTTTGCAGATGTGGTCGATGTCGATCGGCTTCTCCGGCACGCCGATGGCGTCCGCGCCGCCCGCAACGCCGCTGGTGATCGCGATCCAGCCGGCATCGCGCCCCATCACCTCGCAGACAATCACGCGATTGTGCGCTTCCGCAGTGGAGTGCAGACGGTCGATGGCCTCGGTCGCGATGCTGACCGCGGTATCGAAGCCGAAGCAGGCGTCTGTGCCGCTCAGGTCATTGTCGATGGTCTTGGGCACCCCGACGATCTTCACGCCCTTTTCGATCAGCGCATTCGCCACGCCCTGCGTGTCGTCACCGCCAATGGTGATCAGCGCGTCCAGATTGTTTGCCTTGATCGTCGCCAGGCACTTGTCGATGCCGCCTTCCATCTTGCGCGGGTTGGTGCGGGAGGTGCGCAGGATGGTGCCCCCGAGGTGGAGGATGCCGGAGACGGCGTTGGCATCGAGCGGCCGGGTCTGGTTTTCGACCACGCCGCGCCAGCCCTCCAGAAAGCCGACAAACTCGTCGTTGTAGTGGAAGATGCCCTTGCGCACGGCGGCGCGGATGACCGCATTCAGTCCGGGACAGTCACCGCCGCCCGTGAGTATTCCGACTCGCATTTCTTCTCAGTACTCCTCTCAAAACACACAGTGGGATCGAATCGAATGATACGTGCGCGTGAGCGGTGGATCAAACCGGCGGGTCTGATGCGCCCGTATGAAGAACTCTTTCCACAGCATGCACTTGACAAACATCGTATGCATATTTATACATAGTAATGTATATTTATGCATTGGCCGCCCGGACGGCACCCTCCGGAGCGGCCTTTTGCTTTAGGACCCTTGAGAGAATGAAATTAGACCGGCACAATGCGATTCGCCACATTGTGACGACGCGCGTCGTAACTAGCCAGGATGAGCTCAGGAAACTCCTCCTGAAGCGGGGCCATGAGGTGACACAGGCCACGCTCTCGCGCGATCTGCATGCTCTGCGGCTTTTCAAAGGGCCGGGCGGCTATCAGGTGCCTACTGCGCCTGAGGCAAATCACGATGAAGATCTGCCGGAGATCAGCGACATCCTCCGCGACTTCGGATTGCGTGTGCGCCAGGCGCTGAATCAGCTTGTTGTGGTGACCACACAGGGCAGCGCGCAGCCTATAGCTGCCGGCATCGATGACGAAGGCTGGCCGGAGGTGGTGGGCACGATCGCGGGCGACAACACCGTCCTGATCATCTGCCCGGATACGAAGAGCGCTACGGCACTGAAATCGCGGCTGGAAGGACTGATCGGCTGATGCAGGCACAACAGGAAATCGCGGTACTCGGAGTATCCGGCTACGCGGGCGCGGAGCTTGCGCGGCTCCTGCTGCGTCATCCGCGGCTCGCCGGAACGCCACCGCTCTTTCTCGGACGTGAAGGCTCGGACCGCGAGTCGCTGACGGCGATGCATCCGCAGCTTGCCGGCCTCTCGTCGAACCAGCTCTGCATCGAACCGTTCTCCTGGGACCTGCTGGCAGGACGCGGCGTGAAGTATCTCTTTCTCGCCACACCGCATGAGCAGTCGCGCGCGATAGTGCCCGAGGCGCTTGAACGGGGACGGCGAAGCGGTTTGCGGATCGTCGACCTGAGCGGCGCATGGCGGCTTGAGCACACGGCGAATCGCGCTGTCTACAAATTCACCGACGAGGGCTCGGCGGCTGCCGCGAAGACGCAGTCGGCCGCGGTCTACGGCATGCCGGAGCTGCATCGCAACGAAATTGCAGACGCGCAGCTTGTCGCCAATCCGGGTTGCTATTCGACGACCATCATCCTCGCGCTGAAGCCGCTGGTCTCAGCCGGCCTGGTCGATGTGGACCACGGCATCGTCTGCGATGCGAAGTCCGGTGTATCGGGTGCAGGCAAAGCTCCGACGGCGAAGACGCACTTTATGCACGCGGCAGACAATCTCTCCGCCTATGCGCTCTTCAGCCATCGCCACACGGGCGAACTGCTGGAGCAGTTGGAGCTTGCGCCCGACGCGATCACCTTCACGCCACATCTGCTGCCGGTGCCGCGCGGCATCCTGGCGACCATCTATTTCCGTCTGCGCGGGCAGCACACCGCGGCAGAGATCGAGGCGTGTCTGCGGGGCTTCTATGCCGAAAGCCCGATGGTGCGCGTACATGCTGGGGGACACCTGCCGCAGATTCAGCATGTCGTACGCACGAATTTCTGCGATATCGGATTCCAGCTTGCGCCGGATGGCCGACGATGCATCGCGATCAGTTGTCTCGACAACCTGCTGAAGGGTGCTGCCGGACAGGCAGTGCAGAACCTGAACGTGATGCATGGATGGCACGAAACGGAAGGATTGTTATGAGATACGTGGTGAAGCTGGGAGGCACGGCGCTGGAGAATGCCGAGACGCTGCACGGCTGCGCCCAGGCGATCGTCGAGATGGTGCGCGACGGCCACCAGGTTGCTGTGGTGCATGGTGGGGGCGTGGCGCTGACCCGCACGCTGAAGGCGCTGGGCAAGCAGAGCGAGTTCGTTGCCGGCCTGCGTATCACCGACGCGGAAACACGCGACGCCGCCCTGATGGTACTGGCCGGCGGCGTGAATAAAGCATTGGTGGCGGCGTTGGGCGCCCATGGACAGCCGGCCGTCGGACTCTCGGGCGGCGATGGCCTGGTCTTTCGTGCGCGCAAGAAGCGGACTGCGCCCGACCTCGGCTTCGTCGGCGAGATTGTCAGCTCCGATCCGCGCTGGTTGGAAGCGATCTGGGCGATGGGCGCAGTGCCGGTGCTGTCGAGTCTCGCGCTCGGCTTTGACGGCGAGTACTACAACATCAACGCGGATGAGATGGCGGCAGCCTGTGCCGTGGCTGCGCGCGCCGATGCGCTCGTATTCCTGACCGATGTGCCTGGCGTGCGCGGCGCCGATGGCGAGGTGATGCGCTGGCTCTCGGTCGACCAGATCGCTTCGCTCACCCGTGACGCCGTGATCAGCGGCGGCATGCTGCCCAAGCTGGGCGCGTGCCGTGAGGCGCTGCTGCATGGCGTGAAGCGCGTGCGCATCTTGCCGGCGGAGGCCGCATCATCGATGCCGGATCTGCTGCAGGCGAAGATCTCTCACGGAACAGAGGTGCTGGTCGCATGAGCAATCCGGTTCAAATCGCAGCCGCAGGGTTGGCCGCGGTGCAGGCGGCCGAAGCCAAGCTGCTGCTGCAAACATACGACCGCAATCCCGTGCTGTTCGTCAGCGGCGAAGGCGTGCACCTGATCGACGACCAGGGCAATCGCTATCTCGATCTCCTGAGCGGCATCGGCGTGAACGCGCTGGGCTACGCGCATCCAGCCATCGAGAACGCCATCGCGGAGCAGAGCCGAAAGCTCATCCACACCTCGAATCTCTACTACCACGCCGGTCAGGCGGAGCTCGCAGCCCGGCTCACGGAAATCACAGGACTGAATCGCGTCTTCTTCTCGAACAGCGGTACCGAGGCATGGGAGGCGGCGCTGAAGCTGGCGCGGCTCTATGCGGGCAAGCAGCGTGAAAGCGGCAGAAAGATCGGCACGAAGTTTCTCGCGCTCGATCACAGTTTCCACGGTCGCACCATGGGCTCTGTCGCTACGACAGCGAAGGAGAAGTACCGCGAGCCCTATATGCCGGTGATGCCCGGCGTCGATTTCGTTCCATTCAACGACGTTGCCGCGTTGCGCGCCGCATTCCATGATGAGTACTGTGCTATCTGCCTGGAAGCGATTCAGGGCGAAGGTGGTGTCCGTCCTGTGTCGCAGGAGTTTCTGGAAACAGCGCGCGAGCTGACACAATCGACCGGCGCGCTGCTGATTATTGATGAGATCCAGGCCGGCCTGGGCCGCACCGGCAAGTGGTGCGCGTTCCAGCACTACACCATTCAGCCGGACATCGTGACGCTGGCCAAGCCGCTTGCCGGTGGCCTGCCGCTGGGCGCGATGCTCTGCACGGAAGAGGTTGCAAGTGCGATGCAGCCGGGGCTGCACGGCACGACGTTCGGCGGCGGGCCGCTGGCTTGCGCGGTCGCGATCGCAGTCATCGACACATTGAGGCGCGAAGACATGCTCGCGCACATTCAGGACGTCGGCGACTACTTCCGCGGCCAGCTTGCGCAACTCGCGGCGCAGCACAGCGGCACCGTGAGCGGCGCACGCGGCATGGGGCTGATGCTGGCGCTGGAGCTGCGTTCGGCCGACACTGCGAAGTCCGTTGCCGCCGCCATGTTCGAGCGACGCATCCTGATCAACCGCACCAGCGATACGGTGCTGCGTTTTCTGCCGCCTTACATCCTCGGCAAGTCGCATGTCGATCTTGCTATTGCTGCACTGGACGAAATTCTGAACCAGCATGCGCCGGCACAGACTGGCGCCGCTGCCCATGGAGGCACCCAAATTGGCCGCTAACGCTTCCCTGTTGAAGCCCACTTTGTACCGCAACGCCGCCACCGGACCGTTTGCGCTGGCCGCAAAGTCGCTGGCCGGCACCGACCTGTGCTCGATCGCGGATCTTTCGGCCGGCGAGACTGCCGCAGTGCTCAAGCTGGCGCACGCCGTCAAGGCGCGTCCACGGGACTATCGCTATGCGCTCGATGCGAAGCAGCTCATCATGTTCTTCGAGAAGGCTTCGCTGCGCACACGTCTCAGCTTCGAGGCCGGGATCAACACGCTGGGCGGTAACGCGATCTTCGTCGACCAGACACAGTCGCCGCTGGGCGAGCGCGAGTCGCTCGGCGATATTGCACGCAACGTGGAACGCTGGTCCGACGCGATCGTGCTGCGCACTTACGCGCACGACACCATCACGGAGATGGCTGCCTGCACGCGCGTGCCGGTGATCAATGCACTGAGCGATCTCGAGCATCCCTGCCAGGCGATTGCCGACTTTATGACCCTCGAAGAGCGCTTCGGGACGGTACGCGGGCTCAAGTTTGTCTACGTCGGCGATGGCAATAACGTGTGTCACTCGCTGATGCTGACTGCAGCACTGCTTGGCGCTCACTGCGTAGTCGCCACGCCGAACCACTACGGTCCTAAGCCGGAGATTGTCGAGAAGGCGAACAGCATTCTCGGCGAGCTTGGCGGCTCGCTCACGCTGATGGAAGATCCGCTGGCCGCGGTCAAAGGAGCGGACGCAATTTACACCGACGTCTGCACCAGCATGGGATTTGAGCACGAAGCCACCAAGCGCGCTCCCCTCTTCAAGGCATACCAAGTGAATGAAGCGCTGATGGCGCGCGCGGCGCAGCATGCCGTTTTCATGCACTGCCTGCCGGCGCATCGCAATGCGGAAGTCACGGACCAGGTGCTCGATGGCCCGCAATCCATCGTATTTGACCAGGCAGAGAACCGCATGCACGCGCAGAAGGCGATCCTGCTGATGCTACTCGGCGCGCAGGTCACGCCGGAGCGTCGCAAGCCGCCGAAGACCGCGCGGCGACGTGGACTGGCGATCAAGTAACCGAAAATATTATCTATTCAGGAGAGTTTGGACTTATGGCTGACAAAGTTGTTCTTGCGTATTCGGGCGGGCTCGATACTTCGATCATCATTCCGTGGCTCAATGAAAACTACGGCATGGACGTGATCGCCATGGTGGCCGACGTGGGCCAGGGTGAAGACATCGATGCTGTTGTCGAGAAGGCGAAGAAGACCGGCGCGAAAAAAGTGGTGGTGCGCGACCTGCGCGACGAGTTCCTGCGCGAGTATGTCTTTCCCACCGTGCAGGCAGGCGCCGTCTATGAGAACAAGTACCTCCTTGGTACGTCGATTGCGCGCCCGATCATCGCGAAGCACCAGGTGGAAGTCGCACTGGCCGAGGGGGCTACCGCGGTCGCGCACGGCTGCACCGGCAAGGGCAACGACCAGGTGCGCTTTGAACATGCTTACCAGGCGCTGGCCCCCGAGCTGAAGGTGATTGCGCCCTGGCGCGAGTGGACACTGAAGAGCCGCGAGGACTGCCTGGATTACGCCGAGGCTCACGGAATCTCCGTCGCGGCGAGCCGCGAGAAGATCCACTCTCGCGACCGCAATCTGTGGCACGTGAGCCACGAGGGCGGCGAGCTGGAAGATGCTGCGAATGCGCCCTTCCCGACCACTTGGACGATGACGCGCTCCCCGCAGGACGCACCGGATCGCGAAGAGCAGGTGACGATCGGCTTCGAGCAGGGTGTGCCGGTTTCCGTCGGCGGCATGAGGCTACCGCCGGTGCAGCTTGTGGAGCTGCTGAACGAGGTCGGCGCGCGCAACGCAATCGGCCGCATCGACCTGGTGGAGAACCGCTTCGTCGGCATCAAGAGCCGCGGCTGCTATGAGACGCCGGGGGGCACGCTGATTGTCGCGGCGCACCGCGAGCTGGAGGCGCTGGCGCTCGACCGCGATCTCTCGCACTACAAGCAGCACGTTGCGCTGCGCTATGCCGATCTGGTCTACAACGGCTTGTGGTTCACGCCCCTGCGCGAAGCCTTGGATGCTTTCGTGCAGAAGACACAGGAGAACGTCACCGGGACGGTCACGCTCTCGCTCTACAAGGGCAACCTCAACATCGTCAGTCGCACTTCGCCGTTCTCGCTCTACTCAACCGATCTCTCGTCGTTCACCATGGGCGAGAGCTACGATCAGAAGGACGCGAAGGGGTTCATCCAGATCCTTGGGCTTCCCGCACGCACGCGTGCGCGGCTCGTGCAGAAGCAGAAAGAGGTCGTGAAGTGAAGATGTGGTCTGGCCGCTTCCGCGAGCCGCTGGATGCGCGCTTCGAGGAGTGGCAGCGGTCCTTCAGCTTTGACTGGCGGCTTCTCCCGGAGGAGATTGCCGCCAGCAAGGCGCACGCGAGTGTGCTTGGCGCAGCCGGAATCCTGAGCAATGCCGAATGCGCTGCTGTGCGCGAAGGACTCGATACAGTTCTGAAGGATTGCTGGGAGTCACCGCGCCGCGCCAGGCTCGCCGCAGACACCCGCGCGGAGGATGTGCATCATTTTGTCGAGCTCGAACTGACCGAGCACGTCGGCGAGCTTGCGCTGAAGCTTCACACTGGCCGCAGTCGCAACGAACAGATCGCGACCGACCTTCGTCTGTATGTCCGCGAGCAGGCCGCTGCAGCACAGCAGTTGCTGCGCGGCTGGGCGCTGGCTTCGATAGAGCAGGCGGAGGCCGCGGGCGAGGCCGTCATGCCCGGGTATACGCACCTGCAACGCGCCGAGCCGGTGCTGGTTGCGCATTGGCTGCTCGCGTATGTCTCGATGGTTGAGCGTGACGTGAGCCGGCTCAGCGATCTGGCTGTGCGGCTGAACTACTGTCCCCTGGGCTCGGGCGCGATTGCCGGCGCCACGCTTGCACTTGATCGCAATATCGCTGCGCGGGAACTGGGCTTCACCGCGCCAACGGCGAACAGCATGGATGCGACCAGCGACCGTGACTTCCTGCTCGAATTCCTGCAGGCGCTCTCGACCATTGCGCTGCACACCAGCCGCTTTGCGGAAGAGATCACTCTCTTCGCAACGACAGAGTTTGGTTTCGTTGCGCTGCCTGAGAGCTTCTCCACCGGCTCGAGCGCGATGCCGCAGAAGATGAATCCTGACCTGACGGAGCTGGTACGCGGGCGCACCGGCCGCATTCATGGAGCACTGGCAGCCGTGGCCATGCAGCTGAAGGGGCTGCCGCTCGCGTACAACAAGGATCTACAGGACATGCAGCCTGCGCTCTTCGAGGCGGTGGAAGGACTGCTGCCCGTGCTGGAGCTTCTCGCGCCCTTCACGCAGCAGTTGAAGTTCCGCCTGGATCGTCTGGAGCGTGCAGCGAAAACTGGCTTCCTGAATGCTATGGCGGCGGCGACCTACCTCTCGCATCGCGGAGTTCCTTTCCGCCGCGCGCACCACTTCATCGGCCAGGCGGTACGACTGGCACTCGATAAAGACTGCGAACTCGACGGACTCACGCTCGATGAGCTGCGGCAGCTTTCGCCTGAGTTCGGCGAAGACTTCTACGCGAGCATCACGCTTGCCGCCACCGTGGATTGCCATGATGTGATCGGCGGGACTGCCCGCGCCCGGGTGCATGAGGCGCTGGCGAGCGCGAAGGCGCGGCTCGCCGCTGTGCCGGAACTGGAGGCTGCCGGTGCCCGTTCGTAAGGCTCGCCTGCAGGATGCCGAGAAGGTCCATGCGCTGGTGAACAGCCTCTCCGGCGACGGCACACTGCTTCCCCGCCCTTTCGCGGAAATCTGCG
>DASVAI010000071.1:0-4375 GCA_036376445.1 Acidobacteriaceae bacterium | reverse complement strand
TGGATTGAGCAGAACATCTTTCTTGAACTCGCGTCCGCGCCCTTCTCAAAAGAGGACGCACAGCTTGTGCCGGAAGCGGGTTCCTGCGTTGAGTGCCCAAAGCGCACCGGGCACAATGTTCTGCTCTTCACTGACCTCGGGGCCAGCCAGCCCGATTCATGCAG
This sequence comes from Acidobacteriaceae bacterium, assembly GCA_036376445.1. Lineage (GTDB taxonomy): Bacteria > Acidobacteriota > Terriglobia > Terriglobales > Acidobacteriaceae > KBS-83. The sequence goes on along the minus strand of DASVAI010000071.1, from coordinate 4,211 downwards.
TGATCCGAAATGCTTCCACGCGAAGCTGGACGCCCACGTAAAGCTGACCATCGCGGAGAAACCGAAACTGGTACAGATTAGCACCGCCTACGGACAGCCGAAGGACGGCAGCGCAGTGATTCCGCGAAACAAGTACGTCGAAGTTCGGCAGGATAAGCCCCAACGCAAAGAGCAACGTGTCCTTTCGGCAGGCCTGCGTAGTTACGGCGCAGAGCTACCGCGAGCGCGTCTTGCGGCGGTGCGGCGGCGGGGCCTGGGTGACAGGAGTCGATTGACTTCGTCGATCGAAAAGGCCCGGGGATCGAAGTCGTCGCCGATCCAGTCGAGCATCTCCTCGTGCCTTTCATCGTTCGGATCACGGATGGCTTCCAGAAGGTCATAAAACCCCGGGATGCCGCCGCAGTCTTCGGGCGGGCAGGCGAGCTGGCCATCCGTGCAGGCGGGATAAGTGACATTGGGATCTGCGCGGAGCAGCTTCTCCAGCACGATGACGTGCTCCCAGCCATCACCGAAGTCGTAGAGATAGATCATCTTTGCCCCCGGTTCCCCCAGTAGAGCGGAGATACACACCGAGCGCTCGCTTTCGACGCGAGGCCTTCTCATAAAGGGATCGGCTGGTTCGGGCTGGCCGAAGCGCCGCTGACCGACGCGGAACTGATGCATGTGGCCGTTCTCCCATCCCATCGCGGTCTGCAGCACGTCATGCAACTTTGCAAGAGTTATGTCTGCGGAGACCAGCAGGCGGCGCCAGATGGGCGGCCTGGTGCCGTGCAGCGTGACCTTGATCTGACAGATGTCCTGTCCTGTCATTTCAGTTCCTGTTCAGGATACGGCGCACGGAGGTGCGGCCGATGCTGAGCTGGCGTGCGATCTGGGATTTGCTGATGCCGGCGCGATGGAGCTTTTGGATTCGGTCGCCTTTGAGGCCGGCGGTGAGAGGACGGCCCAGGGTTTTGCCGTTCTGCCGGGCATGAGCGAGACCAGCACGAACGCGCTCCCGAAGCACTTCGCGTTCGAACTCTGCGAAGACGGCGAGCATGGCGGCCATGGCGCGGCCTGCGGGCGTGGTCAGGTCGAGAGCCTCGGTCAGCGAGACGAAGCCGACGCCGAGATGTTCCAGTTCCTGCAGCGTGGCCAGCAGATCGGTCACCGATCGGCCCCAGCGATCGAGTCGCCAGACCAGAACCACATCGATTTCCCGGCGTCGCGCAGCGTCGATCAGCGTCTCCCGCATCTGCCGCTGCGAGGCTCCGGAGCCCACCTCCTTCACCTGCAGCACGATGGACCAGCCACGCCGCGCGGCGTACTCGCGCATCGCGCGATTCTGCATGGGAAGGGTCTGCTGATCGTGCGTCGAGACGCGGGCATAGAGACCGGCGCGCAGCGCAGTTCTGGTCCGTTTGCCGGGGTGGCCGAAAACCCTTCGCGATTCGCTCTGTGCGGAAGCCTGTTTGGCGGGCATTTTCCGCTGCCTGCTGATCATGGCCGCAGATTATCCGTTTCGGCCATGCCGAGCCATGATAGCGCGTCAGGGCTCAGCGATGCGGCTGCGATAGTTCCACGGCATCCACTTCGCCGGATTGCGCGCCAGATCTTCCGCATGGCGCTGTAACTCGGTCAGGTAGTCGAACGGGTTGGCGCCGTTCAGCTCGCAGCTGTGGATCAGGCTCATGTAGAGATCGCCCACCTGCGCTCCGTTCAGCGTTTTGAAGAACAGCGAGTTTTTCCGGTGAAGGATCGCTCGCTTCAGCGATCTCTCGCAGAGGTTGTTATCGAGCGGAGCGCCCGCGGTACGCAGGAACAGGGTCAGGGCCTTCCAGTGTCGCAACATATATTGGATCGCCTTGCCCAGTCCGGAGTTCGGCTCCGTCCGGCGGCTGTCCAGCTGCGCCTGCATCCAGCCGTGCAGCTTATCCATCACCGGACGGCTGTGCTGCTGGTGGAAGCGCAGCCGCTCTTCCGGTGACATCTTCTGCTCCCGCGCCATGGCGTCGTTGCGATACACCGCACCCAGCGACTCGAGCACATGCCGGCACTCCTCGGGGAAGTTCGTCAGCACCTCGACGAACTGCCGCCGCCCGTGCGCCAGGCAGTTGGCGATCATCTCCTCCACGTCCGCGCTGAGCTTCGGCGCGTTCCGCGCCAGCGCATCCGACATCCGGATCGGCGCAGCCAGCCCTGCCGCGCGGTGCTTCAGCACCGTAGTCAGGTTCTCGCCCGCGTGTTTTGCTCCGCTGAAGAACAGTGCGATTTTCCAGCCCGGCGCCGTGGACACGATGCCGCTGGTGAAGACTCCGGTCCTGTCATCTGCCGGTTCCCGGGCCAGATGCAGCACCCGCACGCTGGTGTCGTCGTTATGCAGCACGTCGCCCTGCGCCGCCTGCCGGATCAGCTCCTCCCACGCCGGCCGTATTAACTCCGCTGCTTCCTCGACGATCTCCCACTGCGTCGCCGACGGCAGCGGGATACCCAGACTCTGTTCGAGATGTTCCAGACGGTAGAACGGCATGCCGCTGCCGTACTTCAGCTGCGCGATCATCGCCGCCGCCGTGTCTTCGTACTTCTCCTCACCCACTCCTTCCGGTGTCTGTGCAGTGAACACCTCCCCGCACAGATTGCAGCGCAGCCGCTCCAGCTCATACACCGTCGCCGTCAGCGGAGCCTGCCCCGCGATCCGCACCAGCACACGCGGATCCTGCTGCGCATAAACTCGCCCCTTTTCGCAACCCGGACAGCGATCGCCAACCGTCAGCTGCCCATGCGACACTTCCACGCGCGTGGCGCCGCTGTACGCATCGACTCCGTTGCGCCCGTGTCCGGGCTTCTTCGGCTTCTTCTTTTCCTCTGGTGCTGGCTTCGACTCGTCGCTGAGCCCCGCCCGCTCCAGCACTTCCCGCGTCTTCTCTGTCACCAGCGGGAACAGCAGCTTGCGCAGATCGCGGATCGTGGTGTCCTTGTCGGCGATCAGTTCGGTGAGAAGCTCAAGCCCTTCCACCACAGCCTTCAGCTTGCGGAAGTCTTCTTCCGGCAGCGACGGCCGTACACGCTCCAGCAGCGACTCCAGATCCTCGCGTGAGATATCCAGCACTTCCGCCGCGGGCTTCGTCACGGACCCAGGTTCGCTCAGGTCGATTCAAAACGCCAGGACATTTTCAGAGCCGTATCTGCGCGGATGCCGCACTGCCCACCGGCCGCCATACCGGCGCTGCTCGCACTCGTGATGCATCGCCGGCGGCCAGCAGTAACTGCGCCTGCCATGCTTCCAGCCGCCGCGCCGCCAGGCCATCGCTATCCGGCCACCAGCCGAACCTGCCCTTCGACAGCCGCTTGATCAGCAGCCAGTACCCCTGCCCGTCATAAGTAAGAACGCGGACCGTGCTGCCTCTCCGGCTTCTGAAGATGAACACGCAGCCCGAGAACGGGTCTTCGGCCAGCTTCTCCTGGCACAGCCGCGCCAGCGAGTCGATCCCCTTGCGTCCGTCCACCGGCTCGATCGCCACCAGCACCCGCATCTGCGGCGTGATCTGGATCATCCCGCTACTTCACGCCACGCTCGCAGCAGCGCACCCCAGTCCGGCGCCGTCGCGCTCTTCCACTGCACCCGCATCCGCGGCTGTGGCGAACTCTCGAACTCGATGACATACTCATCTGTTCCTGAGCTGACGCCACCGACCAGTTCCACGAAGCTGGCTGGCGATGGCTGCTGATGCGGCGTTGAACCTCCGCTCAACCGCTTCTTCAGCGCGTTGTAATCCAGCCGCAGTGTGTGCGCCACCACGTTCGCTCCGTGCTGCCGCGCCTGTTCCACCGCTGCCTGCCACAGCGTCGCCGGCAACTTCGCCCGCCCAGTGCGAGTACTCCTGAACTGCTCAAACTGACGCTCTAACTGAAGAACCGAATCCGGAACAGCAGCCTTCCTCGATCTCATCCTCAGCCGCCCCTTCAGCGGCTAACTCAACCTACCAGCCCGCCGCGCGCAAATCATGCACCCTTGCCGAAAGGACACCATTCATTGACATTCTCACGGCAAACAAGGGTACTCTGATCAACGTATCCTCTGGTCTCGCTTTCGTCCCTCTGTCGTCTGCGCCAATTTACTGTGCAACCAAGGCGGCAGTTCACTCCTATACCCAATCTCTGCGGTTCCAGTTGGAGGAGTCCGGCGTTGAGGTGATCGAGCTCATGCCGCCAGCCGTGAAGACGGCTTTATC
>DASVAI010000433.1:0-4705 GCA_036376445.1 Acidobacteriaceae bacterium | reverse complement strand
GCAGGCGCCGTTGCCTGGGACGGCCAGTCCCATACACTCTCCCCATGCCGAAGAAGCTCTCACACTACGACGCATCCGGCCGCGCCCGCATGGTCGATGTCAGCGCCAAGCCCACTACCCGCCGCGAAGCCACCGCATCCGCCTTCGTCTCGCTCTCGAAGAACGTACTCAAAGCATTGCCGCAGAACCCGAAAGGCAATCCACTGGAAGTTGCGCGCATCGCCGGCATCCAGGCCGCCAAGCGCACATCGGAGTTCATCCCCATGTGCCACCCGCTCCCGCTCACATTTCTTGACGTAATCACGACAGTGACAGATCGCGGCATCGCCATCACCGCCTCCGCCGCAACGACGGCGAACACCGGCGTCGAGATGGAAGCCCTCACCGCCGCCTCCATCGCCGCCCTGACCATCTACGACATGACAAAAGCGCTCGACAAATCCATCACTATCGAGCGCATTCAGTTGGAGAAGAAGTCAGGCGGCAAGAGCGGCGACTATGTGAGAAAGGCTGAATGATTCTCGAACTCGCTACGCTCAACGTCATCGCCGGTCAGGAGACCGTCTTCGAAGCCGCCTTCCGCAGTGCAGCACCCATCATCGCCGGCATGCCCGGCTACATCTCTCATGAGCTTCGCCGCTGCCTCGAACACCCAAACCGCTACATCCTGCTCGTCCAATGGCATTCCGTCGAGGACCACACCATCGGCTTCCGCACTTCACCGCAATATCAGGAGTGGAAGGAGCTCCTGCATCATTTCTACAATCCATTCCCCACCGTTGAGCATTACGATCAGCCACTCCCCTGACGTTTCGTCACACAGCGCAAAGGCGCCCGAAGGCGCCTCCTGCCTGCTCCGAAAACCGTCTGCTACTTGTACTTGTTGGCGTACGCGGCCGCCTGCTTCAGCTCACTGTCCGCCTGCTGCAGCAACTGCTTGGCGCGCTGCGCATGGCCGCCAAGCTTGTCCTTCCACGCCGCCTGGGACTGGTCGATCTGCCCTTCCGCCTGGCTGATCAGCCGCTGCGCCTCAGCAAGATGCGGATGCCGGTCGGCATTGATATTTACCTGGCCCACTGCCACTCCACCCATGAACAGTGCCGCGCTGCACGTTCCGTAAATCAGAAGCTGCTTCAGATTCATTTCACTCTCCTTCCGGATCGCTTTCCGAGTCTCGCACCTGCCGACTCAGTACGATTCCGCAAAGTCTAGGCTCTGACGGCATAAAGGGTAAGTAAAAAGCGCCGGCCTCGTTCCTACGCTTTAAAGCGACCTTCCGGAACCCAACTTGACGCCACACCTGCGCCTCACTATCGTGTAACCCGTTACAACGCAGCCCCATTTTCGAGGCCCAAATGCGCAAGACGCTTCTCTCGCTCACCCTGCTCGCCCTCCCTCTCGCCCTGTCCGCGCAAACCAAAATCGCCGCCACTCCCGCGATGGGCTGGAACAGTTGGAACCACTTCGCCACCCGCGTCACCGACAAGGACGTCCGAGCCGCCGCCGACGCCATCGTCGCCTCCGGCATGAAAGACGCCGGCTACATCTACGTGAACATCGACGATGCCTGGCAGGCAGGCCGCGATGCACAGGGCAACATCCAGCCCAACAGCAAATTCCCCGACATGAAGGCCCTCGCCGATTACGTCCACTCCAAGGGCCTCAAGATCGGCATCTACTCCGGCCCCGGACCGAAGACCTGCGGCGGATACACCGGCAGCTATCAGCACGAAGAGCAGGACGCCAAGACCTACGCAGCCTGGGGCATGGACTATCTGAAGTACGACCTGTGCAGCTACCACGACATCATGAAGAAGGCCGCGCCCGGCGACCAGGCAAAGCAGTACCAGATGATGCGCGCCGCCTACGAGAAAATGCACAAGGCCCTTCTCGCCACCGGCCGGCCCATTTACTTCTCGCTCTGCCAGTACGGCTGGGACTCAGTATGGAAGTGGGGTCCCACGGTCGGTGGCAATAGCTGGCGCACAACCGACGACATCGAGGACAACTACATGAGCATGTCCAACATCGGCTTCTCCCAGGCCGGCCTCTCCAAATATGCAGGCCCCGGACACTGGAACGATCCCGACATGCTCGAAGTCGGTAACGGCGGCATGAAGTACAACGAATACCTCACGCACATGAGCCTGTGGGCCATGCTGGCTGCGCCGCTGCTCTCTGGCAATGATCTCTCGAAGATGTCCGCGGAAACAAAATCCATCCTGCTGAACAAAGACGTCATCGCGATCGACCAGGATCCCCTCGGCAAGCAAGGCGACCGCGTCAGCGCCGAGGGCCCGTTTGAAGTCTGGTCAAAACCGCTGAAGAACGGCGATATCGCTGTCGGGCTCTTCAATCGCGGCCACGATGCCGAAGAGATGTCCTTGCCGCTCGCGAAACTCGGCCTTTCAGCAAGCAGTAAGGTGCACAACATCTGGAACCCCTCTGACAGCGGCCACGGCCCCTGGATGGTCCCCGAGCACGGAGTCGTCCTGCTGCGCATCACAAAGTAAATGCGGTTGTCGCCCTGAGTGGAGCGGATGACCTGAAGCCCTCCGCTCGCCGTATCAGCCCACGTGAACGACCAACGGGAGAGAACCGCGCAACACGCGCCGCAGGCGCATACGCCTCCGACCGCCAGTCCGTGCATAATCTTTCTATGAAGCGCCTTCTCTCCCTCGCTCTTCTCGCCCTCCTGCCTCTCACTCTCCACGGGAAGGAAAAGAACGAGCGGTCCAAGCTCGCCGGCACGTACAAGGGAGAGACCCGGGCGCAGGGCGAAACACGCGACCAGAGTCAGGATGGCGCCTACGCAATGCGCCACCACACCATGACGCTCGACCTGGGCAAGGACGGCACCGCCACCCTTACGCAATCGCCCACCGGCGCCAACGAGATCACCAGCTTCGCCCACTGGACGATCCAGGACGACACGGTGAAGCTCACCTTCGATCCAGTCGACAAGCAGATCACCCCGGCGCCCATGACCTTCCGCGTCGACCACAAGGCGCTCGTCCCCGCCGTCTACGATCATGACCTCTGGCGCTCACTCCCGCCGCCGCCCCTGAAGCGGCAAGGCAAGAACAGCTCCACAGCGGCGTTCTAGCCGGTGGCGAAGAAACATCGAAGCCGGCGCTAAAATACCCCAATGCAATCCACCACTCCCGCCGAAGCCCTCGCATGGGCCCACCCCGTCATCCAGGAGTGGTTCCTATCCCGCTTCGGCTCCGCCACCGAGCCGCAGATAGAAGGCTGGCCCGCCATCCTCGCCGTCCGCCCCACTCTTATCTCCGCCCCCACGGGCTCCGGCAAAACCCTCGCTGCCTTCCTCATCTGCATCGATCAGCTCTTCCGGAAGGCCCTCGCCGGCGATCTCCAGCCGCACACGGAAGTCGTCTACATCTCGCCGCTGAAGGCGCTCTCCAATGACATCCGCAAAAATCTGGAAGAGCCACTGCGTCAGATCCAAAAGCTCGCCCTCGATCGCGGCTACCTGTGCCCGCCCATCCGCACTGCCGTCCGCACCGGCGATACGCTGCCCGCCGAGCGTCGCGCCATGCTCAAGAACCCGCCGCACATCCTGGTCACCACGCCGGAATCCTTTTTCATCCTGCTCACTGCGGAAAAATCCCGCGCCAACCTCGCGCGCGTCCGCACCGTCATCGTGGACGAAATCCACGCCATGGCCGACGACAAGCGCGGCACGCACCTGATGCTCTCGCTCGAGCGCCTCGACGCGCTCGTCTGCGGCGAAAACCGCCTCGCACCGGGCTCGCTGATCTCCGGCCTGGCCGAACCGCCCCAACGCATCGGCCTCTCCGCCACGCAAAACCCCATCTCTCTCGTGGCCGATTATCTCTGCGGAACACGTCACCGCGAGTGCGCCATTATTGAAATCGGCCGCCGCCGCCACTTCGACCTCGCCATCGAAGTGCCTAACGACGAGCTCGGCTCCATCACAACCAATGCGATTTGGGACGACGTCTACAACCGGATGGCCGAGCTGGCGCAGCAACATCGCTCTACTCTCGTCTTCGTCAACACCCGCTCCATGGCCGAGCGCCTCGCGTTCGCGCTCGGCGAGCGCCTTGGGCACGAGAACGTCGCCGCGCATCACGGCTCGCTCTCCCGCAAGCTCCGCCTCGAAGCCGAGCGCAAGCTCAAAGCCGGCGAAATCCAGCTTCTCGTCGCCACCGCCTCGCTCGAGCTCGGCATCGACATCGGCGCCATCGAGCTTGTCTGCCAGCTCAACACGCCGCGTGCCATCGCGCCGGCTCTGCAGCGCGCCGGCCGCGCCGGCCACTGGCGCGGCGCTACTCCCAAAGCCCGCTTCTTCGCCACCACCCGCGACGACCTCGTCGAGCTCGCCGCGCTCGTTCGCGCCATCAGCGCCGGTGCGCTCGATCAGCTTGAAATCCCGCCTCAGCCGCTCGATGTCCTCATGCAGCAGATCGTCGCCGCCTGCGCCTCTGAGCCTTGGCAGGAGGACGAGCTCTTCGCGCTCGTCACGCGCGCGCATCCCTATCGTGACCTCCCGCGCCAAGCCTTCGAAGAACTTCTCTGCCTGCTCAGCGACGGCATCGAGTCCTCGCGCGGCCGCTACGGCGCATACATTCTCCGCGACCGCATTCACGGCCGCCTGCAGGCACGCCGCGGCGCGCGCTCCCTCACGGTTCAGAATGGCGGCACCATCCCCGATACCGCA
>DASVAI010000432.1:0-14910 GCA_036376445.1 Acidobacteriaceae bacterium | reverse complement strand
GAAGGAGTTCGATCAGCAGATTGTCAGTAGCGCGAAAAGTCCTGTTTTCGTTGTTCCCAAACTGGAAGATCCCAAGGCCTTTTTCCCGTTTATCAAGAAAAATTGTCTCGAGCGTAAGGCTGTGACAGCACACCTTGACCTGCCCCCGATATCTCAACCATTCATAACTGGAGATTCTCGGTTTGGTTGATGGTTGTGGTTTGCGAAGGTAGCAGGGCCATGGCCCTGCTACCTTCGAGTGCGTGTCGGAACTCCTGTGGGGTGCGGTAGTCGAGCGAGCTATGCGGGCGCTCGCAGTTGTATTCCTCACGCCAGAGGGCGAGTGTACTCCTGACGTCGTGCAGGGTGCGGAACCAGTGCGCGTTGAGGCACTCATCGCGCAGCCGTCCGTGGAAACTCTCGACGTGGCCGTTCTGCATGGGACGGCCCGGCTGGATATGCACCAGCTCGATCTTGTGATCTTCGGCCCAGCCCAGCATGCGGCGGGAGCAGAACTCCGGCCCGTTGTCCGAGCGCATCGCTTTCGGGCGACCACGCTCCTCGATCAGCTGCTCCAGCACCCGTGTCACGCGGCCTGAGCCCAGGCTGGTATCCGCCTCCAGCGCCAGGCACTCGCGTGTGTAGGCGTCGACCACGCTCAAGATGCGCACCATCCTGCCTGTCGCCAGACCATCTACGATGAAGTCCATCGCCCACTCCTGATTCGCTCGGCTCAGTCGCGGCTCGATCGCGCGATCCCGCACCAGACGCTTGCGCTTGCGCCGCCGCACCGTGAGACCCTCTTCCACATACAGCCGGTACACGCGCTTCACGTTCACCTCATGACCGCGTCGGCTCAGCAGCGCGTGCAGCCGGCGATAGCCGTAACGCGGCTTTTGATGCGCCAGCTTCACCAGATCCTCACGCAACGCTGCGTTGCGCTCCGGCCTGGGTTCGTATCGATAGCTGGACCGCTCCACGCCCAGCAGCTTGCAGGCTGTGCGTTCGCTGAGCCGGTACTCCGCCGAGACGAACGCGACTTCTGTCCTCAGCTCGGCAAGCTCCAGCCGTTTTTTCGGATCACCGCTTTCAGCGCCTCGCCGTGCAGGCTCAGCTCCGCCACCAGCAGCTTCAGACGGCGGTTCTCGTCCTCCATCTGCTTCAGCCGCTGCGCCTCGCTCACTTCCATCCCACCGAACTTCGACTTCCACTGGTAGAACGTCGCCGCGCTGATCCCATGCTCCCGGCACAACTCCGCCGTCTTCACTCCGGCCTCGTGCTGCTTCAACACCCCGATGATCTGCTCTTCGCTGAATCGGCTCTTCTTCATGCTCCGTCCTCCCGTTCAATTTACGAGAGAACTCCAGCTTCCACTGGTAGAGTTTTCCGGGGGCAGGTCATCGGATTATTTACGATCCTGCGAAACAACAGACTGCGGCTCGTAAGTTAGCTGAGGCCACATTGAAGTTCTTCCAAAAGGGAGCTGAATCTCGATTAGATAACATTGCTGATTGGAGCGAAAATTTCTTTGCAGCTTGGAATGACTGCATATACAAGTTGGCACCTCTTGTTAAAGATGAGAATTGGTCGGCAGAAGATGAATGCAGAATAGTTCATTTTAACAATGACTTAAATGCAGTGAACTTTACACAGAAGAGAACCATGCTTGCGCGTTATACGGACCTTGCCTTTCCCAAAACAGACCCGCGTCTCCCAATTAGATCCATAATGGTGGGTCCTGGTAATGACCCGGGTCTTACAAAGGCAAATCTGGAATTACTGCTTGGGAAGAGGGGCTACCCTCCCGGTGTTCCTATTGAAATAACCAAAGTATCTCTACGTCGCCCTTAGGATAGGCTCAAAGACGCACCATTCAATTTCGACTGCCCAACCGTCGAATTTATAACCTGTACTATGGTCGCAACCTAGAACCTATCTCATAAATCGACGAGCCGGGTTGACCCGCCCTCGGCATAACTTCCGTATTGGCGGTCACTCGCGATCAAAAATAGAATGGCGAAGACTAGCGGGCGTGCACTGGATTGAGGCAGGTAGATTGTCGATCTCTGATCTCTGACAACTGACCTCTAATTTACTGTCTGCGGAATCACGACTTCTCTCAACATGTCGCGCTGTCGGATCGCAACCGTCGCTCCTGCGCAAATCAGGTGATCCTTTAGAAATCCCTCCATGGCCTGAAAGATCCCCTCGGCATCCGCGCCATAGAACCACAACGTCGTGCTCTCCGGAATCACTACCCGGCCTCCGTAGAATCCGGCGCCCTGCTCCTCCAATATCTCCGTCAATTGCTCAGCGATCAGTTCCGCATCCTGGACCCCGTAGCTTCCAGACCAACCTCCAAAGGCAAGCTCAATCATGACCGCTCCGCCGGCCTGAGCCTTCAGCGCGCTCACATCCACATGGGCCTGGGGAGCTTGCTCTTTCGCGGTCTTTGCCTGTGCCAGCCTTCCCTCGGCGGCTTCCGCTTCCTGCAACTTCCCCAGCCGCCGCAGCGTGTCAATCTCGATCTCCAGATTCTCGATGACGGCGTCAAGGTCCGGGCTGGAAGTTCGCATGCGTTCCGCGTAACTCTTTCGCAGCCACTCGATCGCATCCGCATCCTGGCCGGCATCGTGAAAAACCTGCCCACGTGTGCCGCAGGCAGAGGCAAACAGAGAACCGTCCTTGGGCTTCAGCAGTTTGATGGCGCGGTCCACCAACTGCAGCGCCTGGTTGAAGTCACCCATCCGGCGATAACAATTGGCCATGTTGTTCAGCAGCGACCCAATGCTCTCCGGCGGAGTTCCCGGAGACTGTTCCCTTACCTGCAAAGCCCGTTGATAGTGAGCCAGCGATTCGGCGTGGCGTCCCTGTTCGGAACACAGAATGCCCAGGTTCACCCAGGCTGTCGTCGCCGATTGCATCTGCGCCTTGGCGGCATGGATGTCCGCGGCTTCCTGGTAAAACTGCTCCGCCTCCGCAGGCGAACTTTTGCGCAGCGCATTCCCTAAGGAGATGAGGAGCGAGGGCAGTCTTGGGTCGCCCGGATGATCGCGAAGAATCTTCAGCGCCGCGCGCAGGGGAATCACCGCGTGATCCTTCCACCCGCTTTGCGAGTAGCAGCGGCCCTGGCGCGCCAGCAATTCGGCGACCGCAGTCGGGTCGCTCGGCTCCCGCTCCAGCACGAGTTGAATTGCCCGTTCGCAGAACGGGATCGCCCGGCGCCATTCGCGCAGGCCCATAAGAGCGTTCGACATGAGATTGTGAAAAGGCAGGGTCTGCTGCACCAGCGAAATCGCGTCCACCAGAGGCATCGCCTTCTCCTGTAACTGGAGTGCCTTAGTGGCATTTCCCTTGCGCTGCTCTAAAAGACTCAGGTGACAGAGCGCAAGCGGAAGCAGGCCGCCAGCCTGCTCGGGCTGCATTTTCTGAACGATCCCCAACGCACCGTAGAACAATTCACCGGCCGCCGCCAGATTTGACCGCGATAACTCTCTTACTCCCTGCTGCTGCATCACGAGGCAGAGCTGGTAATAATCGATTGCGGATTCTTCAGGGTCGGGCATCATCGGGTGTACTAGATTGATAAAAATGTTGTTCCCTTGAGAGGGCACGACTTCAGTTGCGCCGCAACCAGCCTATCTTCGGACGGTTTTCCTCGTTCAGACATCGAACGACCCTGGCTTTTCTTGTCCGGTCGCCTTCGCAGTTCTTCCGCTCTACTAGCCAAGGATACTGCGTGGATTGGCTTGCATGCTGATTGTTAGCCCATCGTCGCCAATACGGAAGTAATTCTGCCAAGCTTCGTCGACCAGAGGCATTTATGAGATGGGTTCTAGCCTGCAGTGATATCGATCGGGCGAGCCCGCAAAAATCGCATCCGCGCCTCCACCGCCTCCTCACCCACCACGTGCACATCCGTCCACTTCGTCTCCCACACCTGCTCATCGGTCCGCGCGGAGCTGTTGTATCGCCGCCCATAGCGGTGACGTAGCATCTCGATCGCATGATCTGCCGTGTCCCGCGCCGGCTCGGTCATCAGCAGATGAAAGCGGTCCGGCAGCACCGCCACGCCGCGCACCTCGAAGCCGAATGTCCGCGCCGTCTGCTCCAGCAACTGCAGAAACAGCGCGCGATGCTTCTCCTCGCCGAGCTTCGGCTGCTGCCGGAAGCAGATCGATGTCACAAAGTGCAGCTCACCCGCCCCGTACACTCGCCGCTGTCCCTTAGGCATAGCCACATCTCATCACAGACTGAATTCCCACTTCGGGCCGCCCGTAACGGTTTCCACAGGAAAGTTGCCGATTAATTCCCTCAAACTGCTAGCCTGGAAATAGGGAAAGAAAGGCGCGGCTCTCAGGCCGCGCTTTTCTTTTTCCGCGTCTTTCTGTTCTCGGGCACTCGTGCCGCAACTCCTTTTGGTGGAGGACTTTAGCCGCAATCACAACAGAATGAGCTACTTGCAAGCCGGAGCAAGATCTGCACCGCCTACGGTGCGGAATCCCGCCCCTAAGTCCTTTATCAGGAGGAATTTGCCCCTAAGTCCCGCAGTATGACGATTTTAGCCCGCGGGAGGGCCGCTAAGCCACGAAGCCAGAATGAGTTACAGCGAGCCAGCGGCGCACCGGGAGGGGAGGGGGTCCCCCCTGACTCAAGCGTGTTATTCCCCATCCACAACTCCGGCAGGCATGCTGTACGGGTTTGCCGCCAATGCGGCAAGGGCTGGAGCAGAAACACATGACGGTGTACCGCGTTGAATTAGAAAGACTTGACCACGGATACGAAGCCCGGGTCCCGGAGATCAACGGCTTCCTCTGTGAGGGACTTACTGAAGGCGAAACCCTTTCCCGCCTTCGCCAGAAGCTGGACCACTACCGCGCCGAATCCGGCACCGCCACCGATTTTCCCACCGTGCGGCTCGAGGTCTACCGAACCTGAATTACCAAATCTGACTATTTGCCGCTGCCCGGCAGCACAAAGTCCACGCCCGCTTCCCGGTTCTGCCTGATGGTTGCCGGCAGATCAAGCTCCGTCACCGGAATCACGCGCTGGTGTCCGTGCTCGGCCACGAACACGGACGAGCCGGTCAGCACGTAGCTGTGTACCTTCAACGGCGGACGCCCGTCGTTGAAGATCAGCGTCACCTCCGGATGATCCAGTCCGTCATCCGCGGCGCCGTTTCCGGATGTAGCGGGTTGCGGTGCCGGTGCCGCGTAAGCTTCGGGATTGTACGGAGGCCGCGCCGCCGGATACTCCTCCGGTCCATAGTTCTGCGGCGGAGCATACTCCGGTCGCGCGGGCTGTACAGGTTGTTGCTGCTGCGCCGTATCGTCATACATGTTCGCGTCCGCGAAGGCGAACGGATCGGCATAGTACGGTATACCAACATAGCCAACGCCCCGCACGCCGTGGCTGTGGACTATCGGATTGCCCTGAACCGGATTCGGCTGCACCGGGACGTTGGGCCCAATCTCCCAGTGCGGGGTCGAGACGCGCGGCAACTCCCACGAAGGCGGCGGCGGAGCAACGCCGTTGGGACCAACACCATTTGGCCGCACTGGAACGAACGGGGCCGAATTAAACCGGCCGGAATTGAACTGGCCAGAATGAGGTCTGGCCGTACCGCTGTGCATCGGCGCGATACTGCCAGTTGCCGAACCGGGACGGCCCGTCGTCTGCTGTGCAGCCGCCGCCAGCACCAGCAGCGGCAGCGTAGCCAACAGCAGCGGAACTCCAGCAACCTTCCCCATCGTGCACCCCTCATCACTATAGACGCGCAACCGGAATGCAAGTCGCGCTGCTAGACTTGCCGCAAACGGAGTTGCCATGGGAAACGCCGCAGTCATCGGCGCAGGGCCAAACGGCCTCTCCGCCGCCATCACGCTCGCCCAGGCCGGAATCCAGGTCACCGTCTATGAGGCTGAGCCCGTTCCCGGCGGCGGCGCCCGCACCCTGGAGCTCACGCTTCCCGGCTTCCGCAACGACTTCGGCTCCGCCGTCTACCCCCTGGCGGTCGGCTCGCCCTTCTTCCGCAAGCTCCCCCTCGCCTCGCACGGACTCGAATGGATTCATTCGCCCATCGCGCTCGCTCATCCCTTCGATGACGGATCCGCCGTCGTGCTCATGCGCGATCTCGAGGAACAATGCCGCCTGCTCGACGAGGATGGCGAAGCCTGGCGTCGTCTGCTGGGGCCGTTCGCCCGCCATTGGTGGGCGCTCACGCAGGACATCCTGCAGCCGCTCTCGCTGCTACCCCGGCACCCCCTGCTGCTGGCCCGCATGGGCGCCTGCGGCGCGCTTCCTGCCACACTGCTGGCAAGTCGCAGCTTTGAAAGCTACCGCACGCGCGCGCTCTTCGCCGGACTCGCAGCGCACTCCTTCCTTTCCCTGGACAAGCCTTTCAGCTCGTCCTTCGGCATCATCATGGCCGCCTCTGCACACGCCGTCGGCTGGCCCATCCCGCGCGGCGGCTCGCAATCCATCACCGATGCCCTGATCGCCCATCTGCAGTCGCTCGGCGGCGAAGTGCGCACGTCCACGCCAGTTGAACGGCTCAACGAACTCGGCGCAGTCGATCTCACCATGTTCGACACCACACCGCGCCAGCTCCTGCGCCTGGCCGGCAACCGCCTGCACTCTGTCGATCGCCACCGCTTCGAGCGCTTCCGGCCGGCTCCCGGCATCTTCAAGGTGGACTACGCACTGAGCGAGCCAATCCCATGGGCCGCAAACGAGTGCGCGCAGGCGGCCACGGTGCACGTTGGCGGCGACGAGTCGGAGATTGCCGCATCCGAGCACGCCATGAGTCAAGGCAGCACAGCAGCGCGGCCCTTCATGATCGTGGTGCAGCCGTCACTGTTCGACGACACCCGTGCGCCTGCTGGCAAGCACACGGCGTGGGCTTACTGCCATGTCCCAAATGGCTCCACGGCGGACATGCTGCCTCGGATGGAGGAGCAAATGGAGCGTTTCGCGCCCGGCTTCCAGGATTGCGTGCTTGCCCGCCGCGTGTTTTCCCCGTTCGCCCTCCAGCACCTGGACAGGAACCTGGAGGGCGGCGACATCTCGGGCGGCGCAGTCGATGGACTGCAGTTCTTCCTGCGGCCGGGCTGGCGATTCTATGCCACCAGCGATCCCTCGCTATATCTCTGCTCCGCCTCAACACCACCGGGGGGCGGCGTCCACGGCATGTGCGGACACAACGCCGCACGCATGGCATTGCTGCGGCGCGAACGATAAGACTCACAATAAAGAAGGTTGAGACCTCGATTGACTTGGTACGCGCTGGACGACCCTCACGATCCGAAGCTGGATGAACTGGCGACGCAATACCATCTGCATCCGCTGCACATCGAAGACTGCCGCAGCCATAATGAGCGGGTGAAGAGCGAAGAGACTGACACCTATCTCTTCTACATCCTCAAGTACATCCTCTCAATCGACCACGGCGAGCTCACGCTGGGCACCATCTGCCTCTTCATCGGCCGCGATTACTTCATCAGCGTCCGCGACGTGCGCGTTTCCAGCGATGCGATTCTCGAGCGCACGCGGAAGGCCCCCGGCGAGCTGCCTCCTGGCAAGCTGCTCTATCTCATCCTCGACACCATCGTCGATTCTTTCTTCCCCTCCATCGACAAGAGCGATGAGTTGATTGACACCTTGGAAGACCGCGTACTGGATGAGCCCTCGCCGGAAACCGTGGAGGACATCTTCGACCAGAAACGCAAACTCATCGAGCTGCGCCGCGTGCTGGTGAACACACGCGACGCGTGCAACTCCATGCTGCGCGATCCCAGCGATCTCATTCCGGATGAGCTCTATCCGTTCTTCCGCGATGTGTACGATCACGTGCTGCGCCTGCTGGATTCCGTCGAGACACTGCGCGATCTGCTGAACAACACCCTGGACGTGTATCTGTCCTCTGTCGCCAATCGCACCAACCAGGTCATGAAGGTGCTCACGGTGCTCAGCACCATCGCTCTCCCCGGACTGGTGATCACCAGCTTCTACGGTATGAACGTAAAGGCGCTGCCCTTCGTGGACGCGCAGTACGGCGCTTACTATGTGATCGGAGCCATCGTGGTCTCGACCTTCGTGATGCTGCTGGTAATGCGCAAGGCCCGCTGGTTGTAACCGCTAGGGGCGATGCGGCTGCGCTATCACAAGACCCCTCGGTGTAGGCAGCAGCAATACGGACAACAGGCCCGCCCGCTCCAGGTTCAACGCCGCCTCGCGCACCACTTTCAGATGCGAGCTGGCGTCGTGCATCAGGATTAATCCATTAGGATTCATCTGCGGCAGAAACCGAGTCACCTCCTGCTCCCGGATCGGCATATCGCTGTCGGAAAACAGCAAGTCGATTGTGCCCTGGACTTCCATCTCCAATGAGGACTCATTGCGCAGATCGGTGCGGCTGCGCAGCGGCGAGCTGGCGATCTTCTCTTGCGCCTTGGCAAAGACAGTTGGGTCATACTCGCAACTCACCACGCGTCCAAAGCCGTTGCGCTCCAGGCCTTCGGCAATCCACAGCGTGCTCACGCCGAGAAACGCTCCGGTTTCCACCACCAGCTCCGGCTTGATGGTCGTCACCAGAGTGCGCAGGAACTCCAGCACCTCATACTCCGCCGTCATCGAGTCGAACATGCTCCATCGCTCGGGATGAGGGCATTCTGGGGTGGCCCGATGGTATTCCGGCAGCAGCGCGCCGGCAGCCTTCTCGGCCTGCTGCATCACTTTGTGTTCCTGCTTCAGTCTGGGCTTGCGGCGGAAGAGAGGCACGCCTCGATTATAGGTTGCATCCTTTCGCCGCTCGGCGATTCATACCAATGACGCGCCCGAGCAAGATCCATTGCAACGCGCCGAGTGCCAGCAGCAGAACCGTGAGCAGTTGAATCCCATGCTCGTGTGCGATGGTCTCTGTCTTCCATGAGAAGACAAGGATTAGAACTGCTGTGAGTGCGACCCACGACCTGGCCCGCTCCCATGCCATCTCCCGCAGTGCGCCGATCGTGAGAATGATTGCAATCACCACCAGAACGGAATCATAGATCGGGACATATACATTCAGCAGCAGCGTCGACGTAAATGTCGCTGCCCAGGCCAGCCACTGCGCGGCCCGGCCCGCATCCGCCGACCTCCATAGCAGGGCGGCAAGCGCAATTTCGATCACGATCATTACTGCGCCGAGAATACTCATCGCATTTGCAGATTTGTTGCCGGATATAGCCGCAAAGCAGGAAGTCAGATCGAGATATTTCCAGAGTTGCAGTCTCGATGATCCGCCCGCGCCTGTGACACTGCCGAAATGGCGCAGCATATCCGCATAAAGGGCCCAGATATGTGTTCCGGCCACCAGAGTCGTACCCACCACCAGAATCCCCGCACCGGCAACAAACCCGAGCGCGGTCTTGAATCTGCGAGTCAGCAGAAGCATGGGAACCAGCAGCACGAGGAGCGTGGGTTTGTAGCAGAGAAGGGACAGGGCGAGACCGCTCCAGAACCATCGACCGCGATTCTCCTGATACATCGCGACACCCACCGCGCCGGCCGCGATGGATGCAAGCTGCCCGTTCAGAAGCGTACCGAACAGAAATGGGTAGAACGCCAGAGCAAAGCAGTAGGTCAGTGACCTGCTCGACCGATCGCGGGGAAACACGGCGATCGCAGCGGCTCCAATCCCGGTAACGTAGAGCCCAAGCGAAATTCCCAGCCACACGAGATATGCGGACTCAAAAGAAAGATAGGTCAGTGGGGCAAAAAAGAGCGCCACGAATGGCGGATATGGGCTCGGCCCATAGATGCCGTCGCGCGGCGGTTCAATCGAGTGAAATACCTGCTGTTGCAGCTCCAGGTCGTAGATAAGCGCGGGCGAATACGTGCGGGCGATCCAGCCAACGCCATAGACGTAGACAAAATCAGAGTTAAGCTGCCGGATGGGGTGTGCTTCATGCCGCGAGTGTGCCCACTGAACGACGCCAAGTGGAACCAGCAGAAAGGAGATGAACAGAGTCCAGCAGGCTACGTTCAACTCCGTCAGTCCCGGAGGAGGGCCGAGCACGCGCTCCGGCCAGAAGGGCAGGCGTCTTCTCGGCGCTATGGTGTCTGCGGTCTGGCTTGCGCTGTAAATAGGTCGTCCGGAGCAGCACTGAGCTGAAAATCTCAGCAGAGCGTATCATGCGCCCGCAACGGCGCAACTATCCCTCATTTGCAGTATCAGTCCAGCTTCTGCTCCGCCATCAACTGCTTGAATTCCACCGTAGTGCGCAACATGGCGAAATCCTGTTCGCCCTGCAGCTTGTGCTTGTCGTGGAAGCCCTCATCGAATGCCTTGCGCAAGTAGAACAGCGCCTGTTCGCGCTGACCGGCGCGGGCAAAGGCGCGCGCCAGATAGTAGTTCTGCGCGATGCGCTCTTCCTTCGTGCTGCCTTCATCAATAGAAGCGTTGTTGTCATGGTTGAAGGCGTTGGGGTCGATCGCAAAGGCGTGGTTATAGGCCTTCTCGGCATCCTTGTACTTGCGATCGGCAAAGTAGGTGGTGCCCAGGTTGCAATAAATCGCCGCCGACCGGGGGCTATACTTCAGAGCTTTCTTGTAATACTTCGCAGCTTGGCGATAATTGCGTTTCGCATGGTAGACCGCGCCCATGTTGTTCAGCGCGTCCGCATTGTGCGAATCGAGGCTGAGGGCCATCTTGTAGGCCTTCATTGCCTCATCGATCGCGAACACGTGATGGTAGGCGACGCCGATCTTCACCCATGTCAGCGACTTCTGCAACTCGGCATGCTGGTACGCGCCGATCGCCGCTACGTACTGATGGCGTGCCATGTAGAGATCGCCCTGCATCTCCGGCGAAAGCTCATACATGTAGGAGACGCGAGGCGCTGCCGGCGACGTGGGCGTGCCAGGTGGCTGCGCATGTGCGCTCTGCGTTGCCTGAACAGGCTGAGGTGTGTAGGCAATGGGCTGCAACCCAGCTGCCGAAGGTGCGCTGGCCAAAGACAATGCCAGGCAAGCGATAAGAGTGGATGGAACCGACGCCATGGCCGCCTCCCCATCCGGCGTTACCTTGCGCGGACGCCAGCAGAATACGCCGCCAAAGGGACCGCTGTCAGGACAAATGTGATCCGGTAACATGGGTCTTCCCGTATCTGGACATCAGATCGGCACGGTCTCCCTGGAATCCAGTCGAGTGAACACATACTTGTGCTGACACCACGCATGCAGATGTAACTTATTGCTAACAATGATACTTAATAGCGGCCGATTCCACTGGCGAGCTGGAATGCAGTTTAATAGCGCGGACTACAGGATTCGCTTCTCATGAGACCAACACGACGTTCCTTTCTCCGGGTCAGCGCCTCTGGATTTGCCGTGACTCTGGCCGGTCCTGCTTTCGCTGCGCAAGAGCATGTCATGGAAAAAAGCGGACGCACATTCCGTTTCGTGCAGATTGACGTCTTCTCGTCGAAGCGCCTCGAAGGCAATCCTCTCGCCGTGTTCCTGGATGCCCGTGGCCTCTCGGAAACGGAGATGCAGGCTCTGGCGCGTGAAACCAATCTCTCCGAAACTACGTTCGTCATTCCTCGCGAACCCGATGTAGAACGCGAACAGGGGGTGAAAGTCCGCATCTTCGTCCCAGAGATGGAAATCCCTTTCGCAGGGCATCCCACGCTCGGCACTGCAATGGTTCTGCGCAATCGTCTTTTGCAGGGCAAAACAGATGTTATTTCCCGGATCGAGCTCGACCTAAAGATCGGCAGGATTCCCGTTACATTCACCGACGATGGATCCGGCGCCGTCTTCGGCGAGATGCTGCAGGTCAACCCGGTTTTCGGCCGGGTCCACTCACGCGAAACCGTGGCCTCGGTGATCGGCGTCAACCCCGAAGAGATCAGCGAGGAGGCCCCTATCCAGACAGTTTCAACAGGTCTTCCATTTGGGATCGTGCTGCTCCGTAGTCTGAGCACGTTGCGAACTCTGAATCCCGACCCGAGAAAAGTCCGCGCCTACTTCGGAGACGCAACCGGCGTCAACGACTTCTACTACATCACGCGCGATACGCAGGATTCTTCCATCGAAGTTCGTGCGCGCGGGCTCTTCATCACTGGCGAAGATCCGGCGACCGGCTCGGCTTCCGGGTGCGCCGTCTCATGGCTGGTTCGCAACGGATTAGTGAAACCCGGCCAGAAAATTCGCATCGAGCAGGGCGTCGAGATGAAGCGTCCCAGCCAGATCTTCGCTCGCGCCGAGAGGCAGGGCGACAAAGTTGTCAACGTTCGTGTCGGCGGTCACGCCGTCGAAGTCATGCAGGGCGAATATTCACTCTAGTCAAACGCCGCCTACTCCCACTCAATGGTCCCCGGCGGCTTCGACGTGATGTCGTACACCACCCGATTGATCCCACGAATCTCGTTCACGATCCTGCTGGAAATTCGCTTCAGCACATCGTAGGGCAGCGGCACCCAATCCGCCGTCATGCCGTCCTCCGAGTGCACCGCACGGATCGCGCACGTATACGCGTAGGTGCGCTGGTCGCCCATCACGCCCACGCTCTTCACCGGCAACAGAACCGCAAATGACTGCCAGATCTGCCGGTAGAGCCCGGCGGCTTTGATCTCGTTTACGACGATCTCGTCCGCCTCCTGCAGCAGCGCAACGCGTTCCGCCGTCACCTCGCCAAGGATGCGCACCGCGAGGCCGGGACCGGGGAACGGTTGCCGCTCCAGAATTTCCTCCGGCATGCCGAGGTCGCGGCCGATGCGCCGCACCTCATCTTTGAACAGGTCGCGCAGCGGCTCAATGAGCTTCAGCTTCATCGTCTCCGGCAAGCCGCCGACGTTGTGATGGCTCTTGATCGTCTGAGATGGGCCTTTCACAGACGAGCTTTCGATCACATCCGGATAGAGCGTTCCCTGCACCAGGAAGCCCACGCCGCCGGTGATGGCGGAGATACGATGCGCCTCGTCGTCGAAGACTGCGATGAATTCGTTGCCAATTGCCTTGCGCTTGGTCTCCGGATCGGTCACACCTTCTAACTTCGCGAGGAAGCGCGTGCTCGCATCCACGGCTACGAGGTTGAGCCCCAGCTTCTCCCGCATGGTCTGCTGCACTTTGAAAAACTCATTGCGGCGCAGCACGCCGTTGTTCACAAATACGCAGGTAAGCTGGTCGCCGATGGCGCGATGGACCAGCACCGCCGCCACCGAGGAATCAACGCCGCCCGAAAGCGCGCAAATCGCGTGTGCATCGCCGACTTTCTCCTTGATGGCCGCGACGGTGCTTTGCACAAAATGCGCCGGCGTCCAGTCCGCCTTCGCGTTACATATTTTGAAGAGGAAATTGCGCAACAGTTCGGTTCCCTGCCGCGTGTGGTGAACTTCGGGATGAAACTGCACCGCCCATATGCGCTGCTCCGGATTCGCAATGCCTGCCACTGCATTCGCCGTTTTCGCCGTCAGGTGAAAGCCGGGCGGAAGCTCCAGCGCTTCATCGCCGTGCGACATCCACACCGTCAGGTCAGCAGGAAGTCCGTCAAACAACGCATTCTTGTCATCCACGATCTGGACATCCGCATGGCCGTACTCGCGCTTGTCGGCAGCGCGCACTTTGCCGCCTAGATGATGGGTGATGAACTGCAATCCGTAGCAGATACCCAGGATCGGCACTCCCAGGCCGAGCACCTTCGGGTCGGCCGGCGGCGCATCCGGGTCATAGACCGAGCACGGGCCACCCGACAGCACGATCCCGATCGGCTTATAAGACTGGATGTCTTTGAGAGGCGCGGTGCAGGGCAGCACGGCGGAGAAGACGTTCTGTTCGCGGATGCGACGCGCGATCAACTGCGTATACTGCGCGCCAAAATCCAGGATAACGATCGACTGGGTGTCCACGTTCTACATTATCAGGGTATCGACTGCCCGCGCTGCCAGAATTCCACGAACGCCGCGAGCCGCGCCACCTGGAAGAAATCCGAGGCCACTAGATAAAGGACACCCACCGCGGCCCACCACACGTACAGCGCACTCCCGCTCATCTGAGCCTCAAAGGGCAGCGGCACCGCTGAGAACACCAGAGTGAGCACGATCAACGCAAGCTTCACGATGCCGAGCACCAGGTTCACCTCGACCAGCTTCATGGTCAGTGGACCCAGGCGCACGCTGGCCGCGAGTGCCGACCATAAGCCGCGCTCCTCTGTAACGATCAGCACACTCGCAATCGAAAGAATCCAGCTCCACAGCGCCCATACGACAAAACTGCCGATGGAAAGGCAGATCAGCCAAGCGGCAAAACCGACCATGTTCGGCTCTGCACCTGCGGGCACACGCGTGATTTCCCGGAGCGCAGCCCACCGTATCATGACGGACCACGCGCGCCACGTCGCAATCAGTGCACATATCCGTAGCAGTTGGACCAATACCAGCGGTACCGGCCGTAGCCGGCCGGGCACAAGCGCGCGCAGCACAAACGACCGCCCAGCGCCCGATGCAATGGCCCAGCCGAGCACGAGGAACGGCCCAACGTCGCGCCCAATCTCACGCACCGCAGGCCATACGGCGTGGTAGGAAGCACGGATAATCTCCACCGCTGCAAGAGGCCGCTGGAGTGAGAAGTCCGCAATCCCTGTGTGAGCCGCGAAAAGGATCGCAAGCAGCCGTTGCCCATAGACGAAGAGCAGCAACAGCGTCGGAATGCCAAACCCCCATCGCCACAGCAGCTCGCGGGCAATCAGTCCCGGCCTGCGCCAGCACTGCGCCTGGATCTGGACCAGCGACTGCGTGCCCCGCACAGGGACTGCGGATCCCTTCACGTCAGCGGACCACAAAGTTGATAAGCTTGCCCGGCACGACGATCACCTTCACGACCGTCTTGCCCGCCAGCGCGGCCTGGACTCTCTCGTCAGCGCGCGCTGCTGCCTCCAGCGCCTCCCGCGAA
>DASVAI010000057.1:0-15409 GCA_036376445.1 Acidobacteriaceae bacterium | reverse complement strand
CCGCCCATCTGCAAACTCACATGCAGCTCGCCCTCGGCCACCCACGCACGCACCAGCTCAAACGCCTTCGGATCATCCTTCACGCCATCGGGCACCACTAACTCGTTCTTCATCGAGCCTCTCTTCTACACCTCGCACAGCACATCGTCGCCCTCAATGCGCAGCGGAAACACCTTCGCAGCGCCCAGCGGATTGCGCAACTCCGCGCCCGTCTCCGGATCAAAGCTCCACCCATGCCATGAGCACACCAGCCGTCCATCCTCGATCCTTCCCTCAGAGAGCAGCGCGCCGCGATGCGGGCACTCGTCGTACATCGCGGCGAGCCGCCCGTGAATGCACGCGACACAAACCGGAGTACCCAGCGCATCGAACGCCTTCGCTCTGCCCTCGGCCGGCATCTCCGCACGCGCGCCGATTCGTACCCATTGCGACATCTTTCCGCCTCTCTCGTGAGTGTACGGTCTGCCGCTGGAAGATGCGGGACGCGGCTGCTACGCTGAAACAACATGGCTGAAGAGAAGCATGCCGATCCGCAGCCGGCCGCGCTCTGGTGCCCGAAGTGCGCCCGCCCGGTCAAGGACCCCCTCACCTGCGGAGACTGCTCCGCCGTCATCTGCCGCGTCTGCGGCACGCCGCTCGAATCCGCGGACGAGCTCGCCTTCGGCTGACACATGCCAAAGCGCGCCCGTCCCGTTTCGCCGCCGCACATTCCACCGCCCAACTGGGACGACCCGCTGCGTCCGCGCAACCCGCTCGTTACCCGCCGCTGGCTGCTCGGCGGCGTCGGGCTCATCATCCTGGCGTCATTCGCCGCGCTCTACTTCGCCATCGGCCTGCTCTTCTGGCAGGGGCAATGGCAGCTCATCTTCCACCCATCCCACGTCGTCTCCCGTACGCCAGCAAGCCGCGGTATCGCCTACGACGAGGTGCGCTTCGACGCCACCGAAACCGGCCAGACGCGTCTCACCGGCTGGTGGATCCCTGGAGAAGCCGGGCCGACAGGCCGCCCGGCCATCCTCTACCTGCACGAAGCCCGCGGCTCCCTCTCCGACGCGCTGCCCGATCTCCTCGCCCTGCACTCGCTCGGCAACGATATCTTCGCCTTCGACCCGCGCGGCTTCGGCAGGAGCCAATGGGAGAAGCCCTCGGAACATCACTGGAACCAGGACGCGGAGGCCGCGCTCTACTATCTCGCCAGCGTGCGGCACATCGGCCCCAGCCACCTCGTCGTCATCGGGCGCGGACTCGGCAGCACCGTCGCCGCGAACCTAACCCTCCGCCGCCCGGACCTCCAGAGCCTCGTCATGATCGATCCCCAGCCGCCCACGCTCGGCCTGCTGCGAGCGCCCCGCTGGACACACATCCTGCCCATCCGCCTTCTGGCCCGCGATCGCTTCAATCCCGCAAAGGCGCTCGCATCCCAGTCAGTGAACAAGCTCTTCTTGGTATCTCCGAATGTGCCTGTCCCCGGCTACATTGCAAGGGCCGCCCCCCCGCATGCGATCGAGCACAGTATCGACCTCACCGCTCCGGAAACAATGAGCGCACTCCGGCAATGCATCGCCGCGACCAAGCACAAGGACGAATAGGCCTGGCGCATTGGCAACTAGGCACTCTTCCCAAAGTTCCGGGTTGGCGACGACCCAACCAGAACCCTCAAGTGCAGCTGCGATCCGATAACAAGCAGTGTGACGGGGGAATCCAGAAGCTACCAATCAAAAGAGCCCTTCGATGCGCTGCCGGATATTCTGCGGCGCAAATCGAGCAGTTCCGGCGCAGACAACAGATCGGAACGAACCTCACACCCCTAACGGTGCCACGTTATACGCACGTGCCAGATCGTTGATGTTGTTCCGAAGGGTTGCCCACAGTTTAGCCACGTCGCTCCCGTACTTTCCTCTGGCGACAACCTGGTTGATGTTGCGACCGTCGTCGACCACACGTTCGACCTGAGACTTCGTTTCTATCCATTTATCGGTGGCGTCGAACTTGCGTCTTAGCCGGTTCGTGGAACCGTTCAGATCGTCAAGGGCATCGTCCAACTCGTCCTTGCCCGATTGAGCGGTGGCCTTTCTTGCATCGGTATTTGCATTTGCCGTACGTCGACGGCCCGACGCACGGCCGCTCTGTTGGGCTGTCGAGGTTGCATCTCTCGCGTTGTCCCCACGACGTTTCAGGTAATCCCTGAACTCATCCACGCCGTCCTCCACTCGCCGGATCTTGTCCGCCACAAGCGCCTTGGTCATCGTCTGCGCGACGATGGGGATTGAAAGCGCAAAGATTGCACAACAACACAGCGCGGTCACTCCGATTTTGCTGAGGTTCATATTTGCCTCCCTGTTGATTCGGCTTTCAAGCCTTCCTTGGAGGGAACGATTGTTGCACCCAGCGGGGACACCTGTCGCTGTACATTCTGCCAGAGGGCCCCTCCACGAAGAAGGCGAACGGAAGGTCCGCAGCTGGCCTGGTTGGCTATTACCGGCCACTCGGAAATAACCCAATTTTGGCTTAGGGAAGGGTTGCCGACTAACCATCTTCGAAACGCCCCGATAGAGTTAACAAGTCCTAGAAGTTGTAACCGACGAACAGGCGTAACACGGGAGCTTTCCCGGACCACAGGCTTGTCTTCATCTCGATGAATGTTTTGTGTCTTTGTCCGCCCACAAAAACGTTAAAGCCGGTCTTGTATTCGAAATCGCTGAAACTGACATCACTGCTACTGGCGCTCTGATGAATGAAGTTGAACGAAGGACCCATGCCGAAGTACGGATTCCATTGACCGTGAAACATCGTGCTGTTGAAGCGGTATGCCGCTTCCGCGTTCACTGCATACATGTCCGTCAACTCTCCGAAGCCAAATTCGAGGTCGGGTCGGAACAACAGGTGCTGACTGAAGAACGGACCGACCTGCATTTGGGGGCCGAACATAAATAGCTCGGGGCTGAAGCCAAATCCAACGCGTCCGCCAACGTGCCAACGGCGGGCTTCGCTCTCAATCTCCTTTGAGACCTTATTCACCTCGGCAGGGGGCTGGGCTGCCTGGGCCTCGGGGCTGTTAGCGGCGTCGCCGCCGGGGTGGATTACAGCGACGTTTTCGGCCACCTGTGTGCCCTGGTTGTCCGGCGCACTACCGTTGACGCGAACGCGGACACCGGGCTTGACCGCATCCTTGGGGACGGTGCGGGCGTCATAGGTGAACAGATGATACCGGTTGTCATCCGATCGAACGACCAGAGTATGCGGAGTCGTGGAAATCACAGTTCCTTCGACGACATGGTCGTTTCCTTGCGCCTGGGCCGAAGGCGCGTCGGAAGGATTTTGTTGGGCCTGACCTGTTGCGACTAACGAGGCGGACACACAAAGAATCGAAAGAACGCGCAAAAAATGAGCTTGCATGAAACTTCTCCTGGATTCGGCTAGACAGATAGCAAACGTAGTCAGAATCGGGAGTCTTTAGAACTAGCAAAACTTACAGGTGGGTATTGCGGGAGGGTCATCGGTCCTAAGAACGCGCTGATTCATCAAGGTTCCAGTCGAGTCACCGGGAAACCGGAAGTTTCGATCTCTATTGACGATTTCAGGGCAAAGCACTCATTCGCTTGCTTTCTGCATCCGTAGAGGAAATAAGTCCTCAGCAAAGGCGCGTGAGGGAAACGATCTTGCTGGACGAACCACCACGAATTCGCCAACTCGACAATTTAGCTTGTCTTCAAATACTCGGAGAGTATGGTCAGAGCGGACTTCGCCTGCTCATCCAGGCTCTCGTTCACGAGCGCGAGATCGGGCACAAGATAGCTCAGATTCACGGCCAGGAGATTCTCCTGCACCACCTGCGCCACCACCCGCCGTAGCAGGCAGAACTCGCTCAGCAGCATCACCGGCGTGTAACCTTCCAGCTCGCGTCTGCCGTCGGATCCGACCAGAGAGCCACGGTATCGCACGGTTCCGTCCCCGGTGTAGGACTGCGCAGTTCGAATGATCTCGTTCAGAATGCCCTTCACGTAGCCCAGATGACGGCCCTTATCCAAAGCCAGTCGCGATAACGCACCATCCCCATCTACCAACGACAGCCAAAGCTGGGCGATGCGCTCCTCGTTTTCCTGCAGAACCATTGCGACCCGCTTCGGCGGTGGAAAATGTCGCTTTTCGGCCGGGGTCGCCAGCTTGCTCTCGATCGTATTCACCAGCCCCGGAATATCTGCCGGCTTCACGATGTAATCGTCCACCTGCTGCCGGATCGCTTCGAGCGCAGTTTCAAAGGCAGGGTACCCGGTCAGAATCATCGTCACCGCCTGCGGTTGCGTTCTGCGCATCGCGCTCACCACCGTCAGCCCGTCACCGGGATTGCCGATGTTCAGGTCTGACAGCAGCACATCAAACTTCTGCGTGGTGATCTTCTGTAATGCCTCTGCAACTGTCGCCGCGGTGGTCACCTCGAAGCCGTACTTGCTCAGAATGGTGGACAGAGTAATACGGATGACGTCCTCGTCATCTACGAAGAGCAGGCGTCGTTGCATGGAACCATCCTGAAAGCTGCTCACATTTTAACTGGCTGCAAGCTCGCTCGCCTCGCGCAATTCGCCGTGTCAAAGCGGCTTCAGAACTTCGCCAGCCCCTCCATCGCGCGGAACAAGTCTTCCGGCTGCGGCAATATCTCGTTCTCCAGCAGCGGCTGATAGCCGACAAACGTATCCGTCGCCGCCACCCGCTTCACTGGCGCATCCAGATCGTCGAACAACTCATCGGCAATGCGCGCGGCAATCTCCGCCCCGTAGCCCCAGCTCAGCACATCCTCGTGCGCCACAATCACGCGGTTGGTCCGCCGCACGCTCTCGGCGATCGCTTCCCAGTCATATGGGCTCAGCGTCCGCAGATCGATCACTTCCGCTTCGATGCCCAGTTCACGGCTCGCCCGCTGCGCCGCCTGCAGCGCCCGCGGCACCAATGCGCCATAGGTCACCAGTGTCAGGTGCTTGCCCTCGCGCACCGTCTTCGCCTTGCCGAATGGAATCATGTAGTCCGGCCCGGGATACTGTGCGCGTCCGAACGTCTCGCGATAGAGGCGCTTGTGCTCGAGAAACATCACCGGGTCATCGCAGCGGATCGCCGTGCGCAGCAGCCCGTTCGCATCCAGCGCATTCGACGGAAACACCACCCGCATCCCCGGCGTATGGGTAAACAGCACCTCGCCCGACTGCGAGTGATACAGCGCCCCGCCCGTGAGATACCCACCGATCGCGACCCGAATCACCGCCGGCGCAGCGAATGCATTGTTTGAGCGCCAGCGCAGCGGCGCAAGCTCATTCCGCAGTTGGTGCATCGCTGGCCAGATGTAGTCAAAGAACTGGATCTCCACCACCGGCTTCATGCCGCGCGTCGCAATGCCCACAGCCCGCCCCACAATGTTCGCCTCCGCCAGCGGCGAATTGAACACGCGATCGGCCCCGTACTCGCACTGCAGCCCGGAGGTCAGCTTGAAAACACCGCCCTTGCCCTTTACCGCGCCCGCCTTCAGGTACTCCTCGCGGCTGCAATCAGCCACGTCCTCGCCGAAGACCACGATGCGCTCGTCGCGTTTCATCTCGTCCTTCAGGCACAGGTTGATCAGATCCGCCATCGTCCGTTCCGGACCCTCGGCGTGCGGCTTCTCGTTCGCAAACGCAGTTGACGTCGGATCGAGATTCGGCGAATAGACGTAGTTGTAGATCGTCTCCTTCCCCGGAAACGGCGCGCGCAGCACGCGGTCGGTCGCCGCCTGGATCTCGTCATCCACCGTCTTTTCGAGGCGCGTAATGCCATCCGCGTCGATGACGCCCTCGCGCAGCAGCCGCAATTGTAGCTTCGGCAAAGGATCGCGCAGGTTCTCCTGTTCCAGCTCCGTCGCCGGGCGGTACAGCTTTGCGTTGTCCGAAAGCGAATGTGAGTACGGCCGCGTCACATGCCCATGGACAAACGCCGGACCCTTCCGCGTCCGGCAATGCGCGACAGCCTTCGCCATCGCCGCATAGCTCTCTACCGGATCGGTGCCGTCCACCTCGGCGAAGAAGAAATTCGGGAAGTTCGCCACCAGCTTCGAAATGTTGCCGCCCGGAGTGTTCACCTCCACCGGAGTGGAAATCGCATAGCCGTTGTCTTCCACCACAAACAGCATCGGCAGCTTCTCGAGTGATGCCGTGCTCAGCGACTCCCAGAACTCACCCTGGCTCGTCGATCCTTCGCCGATCGACGCATACACCACCTCGTCGCCATGAAACACCGCGTTGTGGAAAGCTCGGTAATCCTCCTCGCCAGCCCGCTCCACCGTATGAGGATGCTTCGCCATGTATCGGCCCGCCTCGGCGCAGCCCACCGCCTGCAGCATCTGGGTCGCCACCGAAGAGCTCTGCGTCACGATGTTCAGCCGCTGGTTGCCCCAGTGCGACGGCATCTGCCGCCCGCCGCTCGCCGGATCGGCCGCCGCTCCCACCGCCTGCAGCAGCATCTCTTCCGCCGTGACACCCAGCGCCAGGCACAGTGCGCGATCGCGATAATACGGATAGAACCAGTCGTAGCCTGGGCGCAGCGCCTTGCCCGCTGCAATCAGCAGCGCCTCGTGGCCAGCCCCGGAGATCTGGAAGAATATCTTTTGCTGATTCTTCAACAGAATCTCCCGGTCATCCAGGCGCCGGGACAGGTACATCAGCCGGTAGACCTCTACCCATTCCGCTCCTGTCAGCCCGTTCAATCCGCTGCCGGCGCTTTTGGCGCGCCGCTCCGTCGCCACACTGCCCATACACGCTCCTCAACTGCCTTCCCAACTCAAAACGACTGGCGATTGTATCCTGTCATTGTGTACTTGTGCTCAGCAAAGAAGATGCATCTCACCAGCAATTCGTCTCGTCCCGTCTGCCGGAATGGAGCCTCATCAAAGTCTATGGATTGACGCCCTTTTTCCGCACATGCTCTAATCAGCCTTCCTCGAACCCATCGCTTCCCCGCTGAGCGGGTGCGGCGTACCAACCAATTTTTCTCGGAGAATTTGCATGCACAATGTCGGCCTGTGGGCCCTGGGGATTCAGATAGCCTCCCCCAGCACCCCAGACAACGGCAGTATTTATCTGTGGGGTGCGCTCATCATCGGCGTCCTGGGCCTCGTTGTCGCACTCCTCTTCTCCCGCTCCGTTCTCAATAGCGATACCGGGACCGCCGAGATGCAGGCCATCTCCAACGCCATCCGCGAGGGCGCGGAAGCCTTCATGTCCCGCCAGTACGGCACCATCGCCATCATCGCCGTGGTGCTCGCCATCCTGCTCTTCATTGGATACCGGCTCTCGCCCTTCACCGCCCCCTTCGCCAATAAGGTCGTCATCAGCTTCCTCATCGGCGCCATCTGCTCCGGCCTCTCCGGCTTTACCGGTATGTTCGTCTCCATCCGGACCAACATCCGTGCCGCCAGCGCCGCCCGCACCAGCCTCGGCCGCGCCCTTCAGACCGCGCTCCGCGGCGGCGCCGTCACCGGACTGGTCGTCGTCGCGCTCTCCCTGCTCGGCATCGGCGTCCTCTTCTTCTTTTTCGGCGGCCTTCAGCAACCCCAGGCCACGCCCTACGAGCTCGTCGGCTTCGGCTTCGGAGCCTCGCTCGTCGCCCTCTTCGCCCAGCTTGGCGGGGGCATCTACACCAAGGCAGCCGACGTCGGCGCTGACCTCGTCGGCAAAGTCGAAGCCGGCATTCCCGAAGACGATCCCCGCAACCCCGCCGTCATCGCCGATCTGGTCGGCGACAACGTTGGGGACTGCGCAGGCCGCGGGGCCGACATCTTCGAGTCCACCGCCGCCGAGAACGTAGGCGCCATGATCCTCGGCGCAGCCCTGTTCCCTGTCTTCGGCATCAAGGGCATCCTCTTCCCGCTCATCATTCAGGCCATCAACCTGATCGCGTCCATCGTCGGCGTCGCCATCGTCCGCTCCCGCGAAGACGAAGACCCCATGCACGCGCTCAATCGCGGCTACTACGTCACATCGTTTCTCGCTCTCCTCGGCTTCGCCGCCGCCGTCTACTTCATGCTCCAGGGACGCTGGTGGCTGCTCGGCTCCGGCATCGTCGGCATCATCACCTCCTTCGCCTTCGTCCGCATCACCGAGTACTACACCGAGACGCGCTACCGTCCCGTCCGCTCCATCGCCGAAGCCTCACTCACAGGCCCGGCCACCAACATCATCAGCGGCCTCGCAGTCGGCATGGAAACGCCTGCCATGCCCGTCATCGTCATCAGCCTCGCGCTCCTGCTCAGCTACTACTTCGGTGTGCGCGGCCTCGCTGACCACGCCGACATTTCCAACTACGCGCGCGGCATCTACGGCACCGCCATCGCCACCATGGGCATGCTCTCCGCCTCCGCCTACATCCTGGCCATGGACACCTTCGGCCCCATCACCGACAACGCCGGCGGCATCATCGAAATGTCCAACCAGCCGGACAGCGTTCGCGAAAAGACCGACAAGCTCGACGCCGCCGGCAATACCACCAAGGCGCTCACCAAGGGCTACGCCATCGGCTCCGCATCGCTCGCCGCATTCCTGCTCTTCTCCGCCTATCTCGAAAGCGTGCACGGTATCGTCGCCCATCGCTTCGCCGATGCCGGCCAGGTCCTGCCCGCAAACTGGCAGTTCTCCCACGTCAACCTCGCCAGCGTCCCCGTCTTCGTCGGCGCTCTGCTCGGCGCCATGCTCACCTATCTCTTCTCCTCGATGGCCATCAAGGCCGTCGGCCGCACCGCGCAATACGTCATCAAGGACGTCCGGGCGCAGTTCAAAGAGAACCCCGGCATCATGGAGGGCACCTCCAAGCCTGACTATGGCCGCTGCGTCCGCATCGTCACCGGCGCCGCGCTCAAGGAGATGGTGTTGCCCGGTGCCCTTGCCGTCGCCATGCCGCTCGCCGTGGGCCTCATCTTCCGCCACCTCAGCGACACCTTTCGCGTGCGCGACGTCAGCCTCGATACCCTGGTGCTGAACGGACACCCCGTCAACCTCACTGGCGCGGAAAGCGTCGCCGCACTACTCATGGTCGGCACCATCTCCGGCATCCTGCTCGCCATGCTCATGAACAACGGCGGCGGCGCCTGGGACAACGCGAAGAAGTTCATCGAGACCGGCCAGTACGGCGGCAAGCGCTCGGAAGCCCACAAAGCAGCCGTCGTCGGCGACACCGTCGGCGATCCATTCAAGGACACTGCCGGCCCCTCGCTCCACGTACTGATCAAGCTGCTCGCCACCGTAACGCTGGTGCTAGCGCCGCTCTTCCTTTAATCGCCGAATCGCCGCTCGCTGCTTTCCTGTAACAGCAAAGGGCACTTTATGGCTCCCATAAAGTGACCTTTGCTGCGGGTCGCACGGTATCTC
Organism: Acidobacteriaceae bacterium; assembly: GCA_036376445.1. GTDB lineage: Bacteria > Acidobacteriota > Terriglobia > Terriglobales > Acidobacteriaceae > KBS-83. Next base: position 6,029 of record DASVAI010000057.1, on the reverse strand, counting down.
TTTAACCACCAGCGCTGTCCGGCGCCGCCGCCGTACTAATACTTCCAGCTTGTCAAATCCGCGCCAGCTGGCGCCGTCTTCTCAATCCTCTCCAGAATCTTTCCCACATACATCTGGTTGTAATGCAGCCGCGAGTACCAGTTCGGATGGTCAAAGTCTCCATTCCAACAGTGTTCTGCCTTCGGCCCATATTTCACCTCACCCTCATACGGAACGCCGTGCCCAGGCTTGCCGGTGTCCTTCAGAAAGTCCTCCAGCAGGTACACCGCATTGTTCAGGAAATACGTGTCGTCATAGCCGACGTAAACATGCAGCTTGCCCTGCAGCTTCGGGCCAAGCGTCTCCCAGTTCTTCTTAAGAATGGCGTCAAGATCGTAGTGCTCCTGCCAGAACTCCGCCGTCTTGTGATCAATCGCGCCCGTGGTCTTATCAAAGATCGCCTGCGGATAGCCATCTGCTCCGACTGGCGAATACACCGCCTGCCAAATGTCAAACTGATCGCCCGAGCGTCCCCGGTCTCCAAGTGCCGCCTCATACTGCACATTTCCCCGCATAGAGATCAGCGTCTGCCCCAGGTAATTCCGCATCGCGGGCTGTTCCACGCGCTTATTCGCTCCCTGCTGGTAGAACAGATTGTCCTGGTTGTAGAGGTCGGCACTCATGAAGGCATGAAAGTCCACCGGGTCCGGGCAGGCCACAAACGCGCCGTTATAGTGATCCGGATAAAACGTCTGCACCGCCAGTGACTCCCATCCTCCTGTCGATCCGCCATAGACGAACCGCGCCCATCCTTGCCGCAACCCACGAAACTCCTTCTCGATTGCCGGAATCAGCTCAGTTTCAATCGCATCCCCATAGGGCCCAAGGTTCTCTGAGTTCACCGCATAGCTGTCGTCGTAGTAGGGATTCGCGTGATTGATCTTCACGATCAGAAACCGTGCCCGGTTCGGACGGGTCCAATCCAGATAATTCTTGTACGCCTCCTCTTGCTGAATCCGGTTGTACCCAGCCAGATGAAATCGCTCCGAGTAATCCTCTTTCAGGTTTGGATCGGGCGGCGTCTCGCGGAAGTCCATAAATTCCGGCTCAAAGTGATCCTCAAAAATCACGAGCGGGTAATGCGCCTGAGGATGCGAATCAAAACCCTCCGGCACCATCACCACCGCCGAAAGATACATCGGCGTACCCCAGAACTGTGTCAGCAATCTCGACTGGATCCGCAGATGCCGGATGTACTTCGTATCTGGCTCCGGCTTGATCTCCGGCATCATCTCGTCCATGGAGACCGCAATCGCCGCAGCTCCGGGCCCTATGCGCACCTTCGTTGGCTTGCTCATCAGGTTTCCCGGCTTGATGTTCCAGTGCTGTCCTTCTCCCATGTCCGGCGGCAGCTTTATGGTCTTGCCGTCCGCGCGATGAAATGTCTCATAACGGTTCAGCACGGCCTGCACGGTGTAGTCTCCCGGGGCTACCTGGCTCAGCTTGGCCACCGGATATCCGGTCGCTGTGTCCGTAAAGGTCACCGCCTCGCCCGGCTTCAGACCGTCCACAGTTATGCCGAAGACGATCTGCGATTTCTCTGTGTCATTGATCTGCATCCTTGGCTCGGCGCTTGGATCTTTGGAGAGCAGCAGCAAGACCCGCCCATCCAGCGGCTGCTCTGAAACCGCGCGGGGAAAGCTCACCGTGATCGACTGGGCAAAGCTGCAGGATCCGGCAGCCAAAGCTATCGCAACAAACAGACATGAAGTGAAGCGCATGCCCGGCAGTATATCCGCGAATCTACGCTCGTCGAATTCGTGCAAACTCGCAACTACCACCAGCCCTGCCGTTACCTTCGATTCTTCCTCACCCCAAAAACTTGCCGGTTAATTCCCATCAATTCTCTATACTGAAAATAGACAGCAACTCCGGCCACGAGCCCTCGATCAACAAAAAAGCCACCGTGAAGGTGGCTTTTTCCGTTTCCAGGGATTTGGCCGCAGCCATTTTGCTGTCATTAAGTCCTTTGTTTGGACATCTTTGACCCTTAAGTCCTTTAAGCACCGCAATTGCGACTCGGCAGAACCAATATCTTAATGACTCGATTGGGGTTATACGAGCTTCTCCCGCACAGGGTGGAGGGGGGGTACCCCCGCCGCATTCCAACGCAACATGAAAAGAAAAGTGAAATGTATCCGCAATGCAGACACGTACGAACAGATAGTGATCGCTGCCGTGCAGCAGCAATTAAAGGCGGCCACTGGTGCTACTACCACTCCCGTCTCCACCAGCAGCAGGAAGTCGCGCGCCGCCGCTTCGAAGCTGGCCGCCAGCCCCGCCTTTCCAACGGCCTCTTCGCGCCGCGCGAAGCGACCGTCGACCAAGGCTACCCGGCTGGAGGCGACATGGAGCCGGTCGATTCGTCCGCAGCCGAAGAATCCGCGCCCCGCTCGGAGTCTCAGCGGTCCATCGTGCTCCAACTACCCGCCCCGGAAGACAGCGCATCCATCCAGCTCGCGCTCATCGAAGTCATCCAGGCGCTCGCCGCCGACCAGATCAAGCCCCGCCGCGCCGGTCTCCTCCTCTATGGCCTCCAGGTCGCCTCAGCCAATGCGAAAAACGTCCACGTCCACGCCAACAGCATCCGCGCCATCAGCTTCACCAAAGAAGGCATCCCGCTCGCAACTCAGGAGCACGGATGGGACGTAGAAGATATCGAAGAGGCCGATCGTCAGGCCGAAGAGGAGGAAGACGAAGACGAATAGCGGGAACATACCTGGGTGCCCCATATCTGGCGGCCGTATCGCCAGATGTGGGCCTGGGATGAACTAAGGTGGGGTGTTCGAAACAATCCAGTACCGGCGCGACTACCGTTTTCACAATGGTGTATCGGTTCGAAGTAATCTGGACGCAGCCTTTCCGTTAAGAAAAGCTGCACCGAACGACCTGTAGATCAGGTCACTTGTTGTGAAAACGGTATAGCGCCGGCTCACCGAAAACTCTCTCTATCCCTTCATACGATCCTTCACGCTCTTGGCCAGCTTCTCAATCTCGCCTGCTTTTTTGACAACATCCAGCGAGAGCGTATCCGAGTTCGATTTATCGACATCGTCCTTCAACTCTTTGGCCAGTGAAAGCAGCTTGTTCGTATCCTGCACCAGTTGCTTCTGCCGATCCACATTGCGCGCCTTTGCGAGCTTCTCCTGCCTCTGCCGTTCCATCGGATCACTCGGACTCGGCGGCTCGCCGAAGATTGGCGGCGGCCCAGGCTGCACCGGCGGTAGCTGCGGCGACTGCGACTGAACCTGGCTTGCGGATAAGCTGTGGAGACCGGTCCAGGAAACGGCCAGCAGGAGTGCGACGCATGCTCCCGCCCAACGCAACTTGGCAAATGAGCTTCGCATCCGTTCATTAAAGCATTTTTGGTAATACTGGTTGGATACGGAGATGTATCCGGTGCGGCATTTCCGTAACGCCTGGGCCCGCGCCGACAGGTCTTCGTCGGCGGGGTGAAAGCAAAAGCCGCGAGAGCGATCGCTGGACAAGCTTTGCCTATACCGAAATGCTCCATCGGTAGAACCGCCAATCCTCCACCTGAAAGGCTCGCATGCTCCTTCTGCTCGCCCCGCCCAATCGGCGTCCCCCTCTCCGCGAGGCGTTTGAGTCCATGTGGCAGAACTGGGTAGACAGCGCGCAGGACTTCCTCGTCAACGATCTGAAACACCTGATCGCGATCCTCATCTTCGCCTGGATCGCCTTCTGGCTGGTCAAGCTCGTCACGGACCGTATGAAGCGCGCGGCGGAGAGGCATGTCAGCGGCGGCCTGGCCCGTACCTCGCAGATTCGCACCCTCGCCTCCGTGCTGCGCGCCACCGGCTTCGGCATCATCGGCTTCTTCGCGGCAATGAGCATCCTGCGCGATGTCTTCGATGTCAATCTCGCACCCTACCTGGCGACAGCCGGCGTCGCTGGCGTCGCGATCGGCCTTGCCGCCCAGACCATCGTGAAGGACATGATCAACGGCATGCTGGTGCTTATCGAGGATCAGTACAACGTGGGGGATTGGATCACGATCGCCGGCGTCACCGGCACGGTAGAATCCATGTCGTTGCGCAAGACCTCAGTCCGCGGCGGCGACGGCACACTTTACCTGGTTCCTAACAGCCAGATCACCAACGTCGCCAACCAGAGCCGCGACTACTCCACCACCACCCTCAACATCTCCGTTGATTTCTCCGCCGACCCCGACAAGGTCATCGCGCTGCTCCGTCGGGTAACCGAGGAAGTCCGTCAGGACCCGGCCTACAAGAACATCTTCCTCGGCGACCCGCAGGTGCTCGGCGTCGATCAGATCAAAGGCCCTGAAGTCATCTACGTCGTCACCGTCAAGACATTGGCCCGCAAGCAGTACGACGCCATCCGCGAAATGCAGAAGCGGCTCCGTCTTGCTCTCGAGGAAAACCACATGCTGCCCGGCAGCCCGTTTCGTATTGCCGGGGCGCCGCGCCTCACCCCCGGCGAGGCAAAGCCCGCGCCGGCGCCCGATCCCACCACCAACAAGCCACCCGACATCAATCCCTTCGCGCCCCAGTAAACATCTCGTCCTCTCGACCGGAGCGCCGAAGGGCGAAGTGGAGGGATCTGGGTGCCCCACCCTTACGCGGAGCGTAGGGTGGGCGTGTCCAAACGGAGCGAAGCGACCTCCGATTGTTTTTCCAATGCTCTATCGAGCCAGCGCCGCCTGCAATTCCGCCACGCCGCGCACTGGCGGCAAACATTGCGTTCCTTGGCAGACAACCGCGAAGCTCTCAGCATTCTGCAACCCAGGTAGTTGCGTGATTGTCGATCGCAGTACCGGCGGCAGTGAACCAGACTCGAGCACAGCGCGGGGAACTCGCAGGACCATCTTATTCACCGCAAATCCTTCGCGCGCGACTGACTCCATCCTTGCCGCCTCGTCATCATCCCCAACGATCACGATCTGTTGCGGCGTCGCCAGCAGCCGCTCCAGAGCCAGCCCGTAGCTGCCTGCGAACAACCCGAAGTGTTCAACGATCCCCGCGAACGCCTCGAGCGTCTCTTCCGCAATCTCGCGCAGCCTCGTATCCCCGCTTAGCTCTTCCAGCCGCAGCAGCGCAGCCGCAGCCGTTGGATTGCCCGCCGGCGTCGGCGTATCCTGCAGCGGCTTGCGTCGCGCCACAAGCGCGCCCGTCACGTCGGATCCCGTTGCCGTATCAAAGAAGCCGCCGCCTGTCGCATCGTAGAAGTCCCGCTGCATGCGCGCCGCCAGCAGCACCGCCGCGTCGTAGTAGCGCATCTCCAGCGTCTGCTCCCACGCATCCAGGCACGCATGCACCATCAGCGCATAGTCGTCCAGCACTCCCGGGACCCGCGGCCCGCTCTCGCCACCCGCATACGCCACCACGTGCTCCAGCCCCTCCTGCTCCGACCAAGCCTCGCGCAGAATCCGATCCAGCGTCCTGATGGCGAAATCGCGCGTTCCCAGACGCGTGTCCAGATCAGGCATCACCCCGTGCGCCTGCAGGTAGGCCGAAATTGCCATCGCATTCCAACCGGTATAGATCGTGCGGTCCACATAAGGCGTCGGCCGCTTGATACGCGCTTCAGCCAGCTTTACCCTGGCGTATTCCAGAACGCGCGCGACCTCCTCAGGCTCGCGCCTCAGTTCCTTGGCCAGCGCCTCCACCGGCCGCTTCACATGCATCACATTCTTGGCCGGATTGTGGTGCATGTCCCCCAGTTCTCCGATGTCGTAGTACGTCCCTGCAACCTCCAGTTCATCCGGAGTCAGCACCTCGGCCGCTTCCGCGCGCGTCCAGGTGAAGTAATCGCCGTCATCATCGAGCGTCATGTCGGCGTCCTGCGACCCATAGAAGCCGCCCTGCTGCCGATCGCTCAGCCAGCTATTCATCCACGCCACCGTCTCGCGAATCACCCTGCTGAACACCGGATACGGAAAGCTCTGCCACGCATGCACGTAATTCGCTAGCAGGCCGGCATTGTCATAGAGCATCTTCTCGAAGTGC
>DASVAI010000029.1:0-3125 GCA_036376445.1 Acidobacteriaceae bacterium | reverse complement strand
CGACGGAGCGGCTTTCCGTTTCTGAGGTTGTGCGAAGAATACGCGTGAAGCGAATGGTGTAAGCGAGATAGATGAGGCCGAGCACAATCGCGGGAATCGCATACGTTGTGCCGGTCATGCCAAGCTTCCAAGGGGCGAGGCTGACGGGGATCATTATCACCGCATAGAACATTGCTTCAACTACAGTCGATAAGCCGTCGGGCTGAACGACGGGAAGCATGCGGATGCCTGCGCGGGCGTAGTCGTCGCGATAGAGCCAGGCGATCGCCATGAAGTGAGGGAACTGCCAGACAAAGAGAATGGCGAAGAGCGCGACGGCGGGCCACTCGATGCGCCCTCGGGCGGCAGTCCAGCCGAGCAGCGGGCCCATGGCGCCGGGGAATGCGCCGATGAACGTAGCCAACGTGGTGCGGTACTTGAGCGGCGTGTAGATGGCGACGTAGGTGACGACAGTGAGCAGGCCGAGCGCGCAAGTGACCGGGTTGGTGAAGCGCAGGAGAATCCAGGAGCCGAGCGCCGTGACGGCAAAGGCGACGAGCAGGCCGTGGGGCATGCTGATGCGTCCGGCAGCCAATGGCCGCCCTGCTGTCCGGATCATGCGGGCGTCGGAGCGGCGCTCGAGAATTTCGTTGAGCGCCGCGGCGCCGGCCGAGATGAGCGCGATGCCGGTCAGCGTTTCGAGCAGGCCGATGTGGAAGCTGGGGATGGCGGAGCGCACGGAGCCGAGATAAAAGCCGGCCCACGCGGTGATTACGACCAGCGCGGTAACGCGGGCCTTGAAGAACTCCATGTAATCGGTGAGCAGGTTGGGCGCTGCTTTGGCGCGGCGCGGCGCCTCGCGCTGCGGAACCGGCTCAGGAGCGAGCGTCGCGGCGTCCGGGTCGGGAACGGCGGGGATACCGGCCTGTGCGGTGCTTAGTGACAAGTGGTACTCGCGGCTGAGATTCGGGGCACCTGCATGAGCGAGAAGGCGGGCTTGCGGCGACCGGAGTTGGTCAGCGTGGCATGCGCCTTGCTTCATGATACCAACCTTTCCGGAGGCGCTCGGCCCAGAACGGTGTCGTCAAACGAATCAGCGCGCTGAAGCGCAGCTTGTCGTGGCATCCTTCCTCAGCACTTCCAGACTCTTAGCCGCTGTGGCCGGGGGAGATTCCTCATGCGGCGGTGGCGGTTCTTTGCGTTTTTTGCCTGGGTGATGTTGGTCGGGATGCTAATCGGGGGGGCGGCGCATTGCAAAGCGCAGGCTGGGTCGGCGGCGCGGATTCGCGGACCGATCGATGAGACGTCCCGCGTGCGGCTGCGGGGCAATGTTACGGCGGCCGCGCAGCCGCAATGGGACAGGGGCGAGGCACCGGGATCGACGCAATTGACGCACATGCGGCTGGTGCTGGCGCGATCCCGGGCGCAGCAGGCTGCGCTGAATCGCCTGGAACAGGAACTGCAGGAGACCTCGTCGCCCAATTACCACCGCTGGCTGACGCCGGAGGAGTTCGGCAGGCGCTTCGGGCCGTCTGATCCGGACATTGCCGCGGTGACCGGATGGCTGGAGTCACACGGGTTCCAGGTGGAGCCGGTTGCGCCGGGGCGGGTCGATATTGCTTTTTCCGGAACGGCGAGCCAGGTGGAGGAGGCGTTCCACACCACGGTTCATGCGTATGACATGCATGGGCAGCGGTTCTACTCGAATACAAGCGATCCGGAGATTCCGGCGGCGCTGGCCCCGGTGGTCGAGGGGATTGCGCACCTGAACACGCTGAGCCCGCGGTCGAGCGCCGTGCCGGGCGTTCCGGGCAGGATGGACCCGGCGACGAAGCGGCTTACGCCGATGGGGAATGTGAATCGCGCGCGGCCGGCGTATAACCCGAACGGCGGGTACCTGTACCTGGTGGCGGGTGACGCCGCAACGATCTACGACACGCCGAATCCCAAGTTCAATGCGAACGCGACAGCGGGCGCTACCTATGACGGCACCGGCGTGACGATCGGAGTGACGGGAACTTCGCTGATCAAAGGCACCACGGTGCAGAACTATCGCTCGAAGTTTTTGGGCGACAACGTCGCGCCGACGATTACGAATCTGGATGGCGTTACTTTTACCGACGGCAGCAATGAACCGTATCTGGATGTGGAAATTGCCGGTGGGCTGGCGCCGGGCGCTACGATTCACTATTACCTGGCCAACGATCTGAATACGCCGATCGAGCACGCTCTGACGGACAACACGATCGACATTCTGAGCTTCAGCTATTACGAATGCGAGCGGCTGGCCACGACGTCGGACAACGCGGCCATCAATAATTTCTGGCAGCAGGCGGCCGCACAGGGAATTGCAGTGACGGTGGCTACGGGCGACAGCGGCTCGGCCAACTGCGATGATCCGACGAACTCCAGCGGGCAGGACAATGCGACGGCGGTGAAGGGGCTGGGGGTGAACGCATGGGCCTCCACGCCGAACAACATCGCGGTGGGGGGCACGGATGTGCCCGCGCTGACCCAGAACTTCGCTGCGTATTCGAGCGACGGCGGCAGCGCAGCGACGTACTACCGCACTGCGCTCCAATACATTCCGGAGGCGGTGTGGAATGACTCGAGCCAGTTCGATAACGGGCTAGCGAACAACGAGCCCTGGGGCGTCGGGCTGTCGCCATATCCGGCGAACATCAACGGCGGCGGCGGCGGGGTGAGCTCCTGCTCGACGAACAATACGGGCGCTAGCCTGGGGAGCTGCGTCTCCGGTTATGCGAAGCCTGCTTGGCAGAGCGGCGCGGGGGTGCCGGCGGATGGTGCGCGCGACCTGCCGGATGTTTCGCTGATGGCGGGAAATGGATTTGAGGACGCGACGTGGCTGGTGTGCGACGACACTATGAATCTAACTACCGGGCTGACGAACGATTGCACGGTGCAATCGGATGGAAGCTTCAGCTTTGCGGCGTATGGAGGCACGTCGACATCTGCGCCGGCGATGGCGGGGATTCTGGCGCTGGTAGAGCAGAGCACCGGGGGTCGGCTGGGGCAGGCGGCCGCGCAGATTTACAACCTGTACAACGGCAGCCACGCGGCGACGATCTTCCATGACATTACGCAGGGCAATAACTCCGTTTCCTGCAAGCAGGGCAGCCCGAACT
>DASVAI010000020.1:0-4534 GCA_036376445.1 Acidobacteriaceae bacterium | reverse complement strand
TGGCAAGGGTCGTTTCGCGGATGCTCTAAGATGGCCGAGCATGGCTACTGCTCTCCCGTTTCGTGATGCTCTGGAAGGTGTCGATGTGCTGCGGCGAATCGATCGCGAGGTTGCGATCTGCGGGGTGGAGTATGACTCGCGGCGGGTGGGGCCGGGGTCGCTCTTTGTGGCGATGCGGGGCGAGACGACGGATGGCAATCGGTACATCGAGCAGGCGGTGGCGCGGGGCGCGGTGGCTGTGGTGACGGATTCGGCTGCGGCCTATGAGGCGACGGCGAATGGGCCGCTGGATGTGGCGCTGGCCGAGGTGTGGCATGGGCGGCGGGCGCTGGCGGCGATTGCGGCGAATGTCTTCGGGCATCCGGAACGTGCGCTGCGGCTGAGCGGAGTTACAGGCACGAACGGCAAGACCACGACGGCGTATCTGCTGGAGCAGTTGCTGCGGGCGGCTGGACGGTCGACGGCACTGGTGGGCACGATTGAGTACCGGGTGGCGGGCGAGGTGCGGCCTTCGCCGCATACGACGCCGGAGTCGCGCGATCTGCTGGCGCTGCTCAGCGAAGGCGTGGAGCGCGGAGTGACCGAGGGCGTTATGGAGGTGTCGTCGCACGCGCTGGAGCAGGGGCGGGTGTGGGGGATTCCGTATGATGTCGCGATCTTCACAAACCTGACGCAGGACCATCTGGATTATCACGGGACGATGGAGGCGTACTTCGCGGCGAAGCGGAAGCTGTTTGATGGCTCGCAAGCCCAGGCGCCGCGGGTGGCGGTGTTGAATGCCGAGGATGACACCGAGGCGGTGCTGGCGGAGACGGCGCGAGTGGCGGGCTCGGAGATTGTGACTTACGGAGTGAACCGAGGCGATGTGCACGCGCGTGATGTAGCCATGCGACCGAACGGGATGCGCTTTGTGCTCGAGAGCCCGCACGGTGAGGCGCCCATGGATGTGGCGCTGACGGGGCGGGTGAATGTGCTGAACCTGCTGGCGGCAAGCGCGGCGGCGCTGGCGCGAGGCGTTGGGCTTGAGGAGATTGCAGAAGCCGGGCCGAGGCTGAAAGCGGTTCCGGGGCGGTTCGAAGCAGTCGATGCGGGACAACCTTTTACTGTGGTGGTGGATTACGCGCACACGGACGATGCGCTGCGCAATGTGCTGGCGTTGGCGCGAGGCCTGGTCTCGGGTAGCGAGAAGCCGGGGAGGGTGTTGACGGTCTTTGGCTGCGGCGGGGACCGCGACCGGACCAAGCGGCCACGCATGGGCCGCGCGGCGGCGGAGGCGAGCGAGATTGTGATTGTGACGTCGGACAATCCGCGCTCCGAGGAGCCGCGCGCGATTATTGATGAGATTCTGCCGGGCACGGCGGGGCTGCGCGCGACCGTCGAGGTGGAGCCGGACCGGGCGAAGGCGATTGCGCTGGCGGTGACGAAGGCGAGCACGGGGGACATTGTGGTGATTGCGGGCAAGGGTCACGAGAAGACGCAGACGATCGGCGGGCAGGTGCTGCCGTTTGACGATATAGCGGTGGCGCGTGAGGCGCTCACGTGGCTGAAAGGACGAGCATGAAACTGTCACTGGAGCAGATTGCGCAGTGGACGAGCGCGGGACTTGCGATGCCGCATGGCGCGGCGACGGTCGAGGCCACTGGATATTCGATCGACACGCGAACGCTGGCGGCGGGCGATCTGTTCTTTGCCGTTCGCGGCGATCGCTTCGACGCACATGACTTTGTGGCGCAGGCGCTGGAGAAGGGCGCGTGCGCGGCGGTGGTGTCCAAGGAAAAGACACACGGGCTGTTGCCGGAGGTGCACGCCCATCCGCTGCTGCTGGTGGACGATCCGCTGAAAGCGCTGCAGACGCTGGCGGCGGCGGTGCGGCGGCACTGGGGCGGACGTGTGATTGCGGTGACGGGCTCGGCGGGGAAGACGACGACGAAGGAGGCGATTGCCACGGTGCTGGCGACGCAGTTCCAAGTGCTGAAGTCGAAGGGGAATTTGAACAACCACTTCGGCCTGCCGCTGCAACTTCTGAAGCTTCAGGCGGAGGACGAGGTGGCGGTGGTGGAGATGGGAATGTCGGCCGCGGGTGAGGTTGCGGCACTGTGCCAGATTGCCGCGCCGGACTGGGGCGTGGTGACAAACGTCGGCAATGCGCACGCGGAGAACTTTATCGACGGAGTAGCGGGCGTAGCGCGCGCGAAGTATGAGCTGGTGGCCGGGCTTTCGCCGAATGCGCGCGAGCGGGCGGTGGCGTTTCTGAATGCGGACGATGTGTATGTCTCGCAGTTCGGGCGGGACTTTCCGGGACGGGCCGTATACTACGCGACGAAATCCGTATCTGCGGCGGTGGCAGATGTGCGCGGTGAGGAGATCGAGGAACTGGGGCCGGCGGGGTCACGCTTCCGGGTGGTGACGGCGAAGGGAGAACCCGCGGAGGTGCGGCTGGCGCTGCTGGGCAGGCACAACGTGCTGAACGCGCTGGTGGCGATTGCGGTGGGGCTGCAGGCGGGCATTCCGCTGGCGCGCTGCGCCGAGGCGATCGGGCAGCTCAAGCCGGAGGACAAGCGGGGCGAGGTGATGGAATGGCGCGGGGCGACAATCATCAATGACTGCTACAACTCGAACCCGGAAGCGCTCCAGTCGATGATCCGGACTCTCGCTGCCGTAACTGCCGGGCGGCGGATTTTGGTAGCGGGCGAGATGCTGGAGCTGGGCCGGCGCGCGGCGGAGCTGCATCGCAAGTGCGGCGAAGCGGCGGCGGAGGCGGGCATCGACGTGGTGGTGGGAGTGCGGGGGCTGGCGCGGGAGATTGTGGCGGGCGCCGACGGCGCGAAGGTGGAAGCAATCTTTCTCGAAACTCCGCAGGCGGCGGGCGAGTGGCTGAAGGTGAACCTCAAACCGGGCGATGCTGCACTGCTGAAGGCCTCGCGGGGCGTGCGGCTGGAGCAGGCGCTGGCGGCGCTCAATGAAGGCTGAACCACTCTGCTAACCGGGGCGGCAGGTCTGTCAGCGCTAAACTAGGCGCATTCACGCTGCTGCGGAGGATTTTTGCTCTACTGGCTGCTTTATCAAAAGCTGTTTCCATACTTCCGGCCTTTCCGGATCTTCCGCTATCTCACCTTTCGCACGGCCTTTGCGACGCTGACGGCGCTGCTGATCGGGCTGGTGGTGGGACCGTATGTGATCCAGAAGCTGCGTGAGTTTCAGATTGGCCAGTACATTCGCGAGGAGGGGCCGCAGGCACACCAGAAAAAGGCAGGCACGCCGACAATGGGCGGGGTGCTGATTGCAATCTCGGTGCTGCTGCCGACGCTGCTGTGGGCGGACCTTTCCGATCCGCTGGTGTGGATGGCGACGCTCTCGATGCTGGCGTTTGCCGCGATTGGATTTGCGGACGACTACATTAAGGTGGCGCATAAGCGGAACCTGGGGCTGACGGGACGGGCGAAGCTGGGACTGCAGATCCTGGTGAGCGCGGGCATCGGAGTGGCGCTGGTGTACCTGGAGATGCAGGGCAACTACTCGACACGGCTGGTGGTGCCGTTTTTGAAGCGCTTCCGGCCCGACCTGGTGATCACGTCGCTACAACATGTGCCGCACCTGTATTACCTCAGCTTCCTGCCGTTCCTCGCTTTTACGGTGCTGGTGATTGTGGGGTCGAGCAATGCGGTGAATCTGACGGACGGGCTGGACGGGCTGGCGATCGGCTGCACAATTGTCGCGGCGGCCGCGCTGACGGTGCTGACGTATGTGAGCGGGCACGTGGTCTTCGCCGATTATCTGGAGTTGCAGCGGATGCCGATGGCGGGTGAGCTGACGGTCTTCTGCGGCGCGATGGTGGGAGCGAGCATCGGCTTCCTCTGGTACAACGCGCACCCGGCCGAAGTTTTTATGGGCGACGTGGGTTCGCTGGCGCTTGGCGGAGCGATCGGGACACTTGCGGTGATCATCAAGCAGGAGTTGCTGCTGCCGTTTATCGGCGGCATCTTTGTGCTGGAGGCGATCTCAGTGATTTTGCAGGTGGGCAGCTATAAGCTGCGCAAGAAGCGCATCTTCAAGATGGCGCCGCTGCATCATCACTTTGAGCTGATGGGGTGGTCGGAGTCGAAGGTGATTGTGCGGTTCTGGATTGGGGCGCTGGTGTTTGCGTTATTTGCGCTGACGACTTTGAAGCTGCGCTAAGTCTTATCCGAAAGCTCTCCTTGACATTCTACATTGCCGCGCTAATGATGTGTAGAACGTCATAGAGAGGATACGCATGCCTTCCGCGAAATCAGACCTTTTGCAGGGAACGCTGGACATGCTGATCCTGAAGGTGGTGGCTCTGGGTCCGGTGCACGGCTACGGCATCTCGCTGCGACTCCGTCAAATCTCGCGTGATGTGTTGCAGGTGCAGCAGGGCTCGCTGTATCCGGCGCTGCATCGCCTGGAAAAGCGCGGATGGCTGATGGCGGAGTGGGGCGAATCGGAAAACGGCCGCGAGGCGAAGTTCTACCGGCTTTCCGCAAAGGGCCGGGCGCAGCTCGTTCAGGAAGAAGCG
>DASVAI010000006.1:0-16290 GCA_036376445.1 Acidobacteriaceae bacterium | reverse complement strand
CTCAGCGCGATGTTCGATAACGGCTCCGGACTCGGCGTTACAGCGGCGCGCACCGCCGTCTTCGACCCATGCGCCGCCAGCGCGATGGCCGAGCCTCCAACGATGGCGAGCAATTGCATGGGCGGCGACAGGTGAGTGGTTGCGCCGTACGCCAAAAGCGCGGCCACCGGAATGCGCACAAACGTGTGCAGCGCATTCCACACCATGTCGAAGCCTGGAATTTTATCGGCGATGAACTCCGCTGCAAACAGCGCCGCGCTGGCGCCGAGCACCCACCAGTCCGACAGCATTTCGAGACCGCCCGGCAGTACAGCCCAATGGAGCCGCGCCAATACTCCGAGGGTCAGCACCGTGGCATAGACATTCAGGCCCGCCGCAAAGCTCGCCGCGATCACCAATGCAGCAATCGTGCTCGGGGAGAAATGCACGGCAGACCTCCGGTGGCCCTCTATCTTACGCCCGACGCCACCTCGGCTGGCGTCTCAGCAAAATCAAGCAATCTCTCCGGACTGAGTCTATGTCTCGCGGCATCCCACAGCGCGCAGGCGCTTCCCCTCAATCGACCTAGAGGATCGAACACGAGCCGCCACACCGGATTTCTGTTGCCGGCACGGCGAGCCAGAGCAAGAAAATTACGACCGAATGCGGGAAGCCAGAAGCGGCCAAGAAGCCTTGCGAAGGAGGGAATTACGCCCTTTCGCCAAAGGTGATAAGAGTTTGCGATTTGCGCATAGCCCACAAGAAATCCGCGCTCGCGGCTGGCGCGCTGCATGCCAAGATGCGCAACGCAGGATTCAAAAGTCCACGCAATCATGCCATACGGACGGCAACGAACGGAAAAATCAAAGTCTTCCAGCCAGCCGGAGAGCGGCAGCCGTTCGTCAAACTGGACCTCCTCGGCAGTCCTGCGGCGCACAAATATGTTGCATCCGGAGACGCCTTCACCGGGCTCCGTTCTCTGCTCCAATGGATGTTTTGCGATGGCCGCGACGGCTTCTTCGCGACTCAGCGGATATCCCAGACGAAGCCCGTCGATGACGAGGATGGCGCTGGCTACGGCCAGATCGGCGCGACTTTCAAAGAGTCGCTCCATGCTTGCCAGGTAGTTTGGCGCCAGCTCCGTATCGTCATCCAGAAAGAGAAGATACTCTGCGGCGGTCGGGGCTGCGCCAATGCCGGCATTGCGTTGCCGTGTCAATCCGCGCTCGCCGTGTACAGACGTAACGTTAGGAATTTTCAAGGTTTCCGGGAGCACGCTTCTTTCGTCCGAAAGCGACAAAATGATCGCGGCTGGAGAAACTGTCTGGCGGTGCAGAGCGGCCACGGTGTCATGCAGCACCTGCGGACGGCCAACGGAACAGACGATCACAGCGGTACTCATACTCCGTAGACTCCGACTGGAATCTGCGCACCTCTCATTGCGCGGGACAACTCGCCGGCGACTTTACGCCGTTCACAATCACCCAGCCGTTATCTGCCTGCCGATGCGTCGCACAGTGCACATCATGAATACCCGCGGCAAAGCGCGGGCCCTGATCGAAAAAGGCCTGTCCAAAAGCGTAGACCTCGGTACCCTTCGGCGCAGTCACCACTCCATCCAGTTCGTCGTTCGTCACCACTTCGACCAGCTTCGATCCCTCGCCGGGAAAGTTCACCGACAGGGACAGTATCTGGTGGCTGCCGTGTTCACCGCCCCGCTGCGTGCGCGAGGGGCTGATGGTGACGCCACAGACCATGACGTTATCAACGTCGGCCGATGCGTGCTGCGCCACGAGATCTGCGAGTCCCTGGTTCACCGCAGGTGTACAGCTTTGCCGCACCGGGACATCGCGGCCGTTCCGCTGAATCGCCGGTGCCGGAGCGGAGGAGGATCGTGGCGCGGGCGGCGAGGGCATGCGGTTCATTAGCCAGAAAGCGGCCAGCAAAACCAGCACCACCACCGAACCCACGGCATGCCTGGGGCGCATGGCGACATCAAACACGCGAACTGTGGAATCTGTCCAGTGCGGGCACAGCTTGTATATGTTGAAAAACATGGAAGCACGGCATTGGATCGAATATCTCAACCTGCAGCCACACCCGGAAGGCGGCTACTACCGCGAGACTTATCGCGCCCCGCTCACACTGCCACGGTCCGCGCTGCCGGCGCACGGTGGTGATCGCGCCGCCTGCACCGCGATTTATTTCCTGCTTGCCGGGCGCCAGTTCTCCGCATTCCACCGCATCCGTTCTGACGAGATGTGGCACTTCTACGCCGGCTCTGGATTTATCGTGCACGTCATCACGCCGGCTGGCGAATACCAGCAGCTTCAGCTCGGCAGCCACACAGAGCATGGCGAGCAGTTTCAGGCGGTGGTGCCCGCGGGCTCCTGGTTCGGGTCATCGCTGCGTGATAGCGCAGATGACAGCTACGCGCTTGCCGGCTGTACCGTTGCGCCTGGCTTCGACTTTGCGGACTTCGAAATGGCGAACCGCAGCGAACTGCTCGCACAATTCCCGCAGCATCATGCTCTCATCGAGCGCCTCACGCGCGCCTGATTCGGATCAGCGAATTTATTCGGCTCGCAGCGCCTCCACCGGATTCACCGAAGCGGCACGATGCGCCGGCACGTAGCTTGCTACCAGCGCGGCTACACCCAATAGCAGCGATACGCCGGCGAGCGTCGGCATATCCCAGGCCTTCACCTGGAAGAGCAACTTGCCCATCAACGACAGAACGGCGATAGAGCAGGCGAGTCCCGCGACGACACCAATCACGGTGAGTCGGCCAGCCTCCTTCAGCACCAGTCCGTAGATGGTACCGCGCTGCGCGCCCAGCGCCATGCGCACGCCGATTTCTCGCGTGCGCTGCCCGACCGAGTACGCAATGACGCCATACAGCCCGATCGCACCAAGCAGAGCGGCCAGCACCGCGAAGCCGCCCACCATCCAGGCCGCGGAGCGATGCATATATGCGGTAGGCGATTCGTGAATGCGCAGACTCATCGTGGTCTGATCGGTCACGCCCAGGTCGCGATCGATGGCGCGCACCGCCGCGGTAAGCTCCGGCAGCATATCTTCGGCTGATCCACGTGTGCGCACTACTGCCTGAACGTAGTTGTCCGGACTTTGATAGAGGGGGTAGTAAATTGCCGGCCATATCTCTTCGTCGAGTGGTCCCTCGCGAAAGTCGTCCACCACGCCGACAATTGTCTTCATCGAATCCGGCTTCAGGTCCAGGTTGCCCACGCGCTTGCCGACCGGATCTTCGCCCGGAAAATACTTTCGCGCCAGCGTCTTGTTGATGATCGCTACCTTGGGATGGTTTGTATTGTCATCCGGAGTAAAGGGGCGGCCACTCAGCAGTTTGGCTCCGAGTGTCTTGAAGTATCCGGGAGAAATATCGCGCTCCAGTGACTCATTGTGCTCGCCGTGGTAAGGCTTTCCCTCAAAACGTAACCAATCCGTGTTCCCATTGAAACTTACCGGCAGGTTGCTGGTGAGCGCTGCCGACTCCACAGCCGCCAGAGAATTTAGCCGGTCCACCAACTCGCGGTCCAGTCGGATCGCGTCCGGACTTTTTCCATACGCCACATCCGATCCGGAGATCGTCATTGCAGCCAATTGATTCGGCTCGAATCCCAGGTCCACATGCAGTAGCCGGTACAGGCTCTTACCCAGCAGGCCCGCGCCCGCAAGCAGCACCATCGCGATCGCCAGCTCCGCGATGACGAGATTCGATCCCAGCCGCCGCCACAGCGTGCCGGCTGCACCTCTGCCACCTTCTGCAAGCCCATCGTGCAGTGCGTGCAGCGGCATGCGCACCAGGGGCGTCGCCGCGAATAGCGCTGTCATCAATACGGCTATCGCCATCGTAAAGAACACAATGTGGAGGTTTAGCCCCAGGTTGTTCAGAAATGGCATACTCATCATCATTTGCTTAGGAATCAGGCGCAACAGCGCCTGCATCACACCGAGCGCAGCGCATAGGCCCAGTGCGGCTCCGATTGTCACCAGCGTGATGCCTTCGGTCAGAAACTGTCGCACCAGCCTGAGCGGCGACGCGCCCAGCGCTCCCCGTACCGCCATCTCACGCCGCCGGCTCTCCGCGCGCACCAGCAGCAGACTCGACACATTCACGCAGGCAATCAGCAGCAGCAACCCCGCTCCGGCCAGCAGAACCAGCAGGATTGGCCGTAAGTCTCCGACAATCGCCTCACTTAGCGACAACAGTGCCGCGCCCTGTCCGCGATTTGATCCGGGATACTGCCGCGCGAGCTCCGCTGCAATGCTCTTCATCTCGGACTCCGCCTGCGCAATGGTGACTCCATCCTTCAGCCGCGCCACGCCGTACATCCCGTGGCAGCTTCGCCGCAGATCGCATTCACTTTCAGCATGAAAAGGAGTCCAGAATTCCGCATCGCCGCGCGGCGCAAAGGTGAAGTCCTTCGGAAGCACACCCACGGCTGTGAACGGCACACCACCCAGCGAAACCGCCTGCCCGATCACATCGCTGCGTCCCCCAAAGCGATGCTGCCATGTCGAATAACTCAGCATCACCGTGCGCGGACCGCTCGGCAAGTCTTCGCCTTGATGAAAATCCCGTCCGAGAAGCGGAACTACGCCCAGTGTGCGAAAGAATCCATCCGTCACCCGTATTCCGCGCACCGGCTCTACGCCACCCGCAGTTTTCAACAGCCAGCCGTTGCCCTGCCAGGCATCCAGCGACTGAAACACATTGTTCATTCGCTTCCAGTCAAGATAGTCCGGATAGGAAAGATTCGAATGCGCGAAAACGGCCGCGCTCTCATATACCGCCGCCAGTCGTTCAGGCTGGTGGTACGGCAGCGGCTTTAGCAGGGCCGCATCGACAAATGCAAACAGCGCGATGCTCGCCGCGAATCCCAGCGCCAGCATCAGCACCGCAGTCGCGGTGAACCCGGGGTTCTTTCCCAGTTGCCGAAAGGAGAAGCGCAGGTCTTGCAGGAAGTTTTCGAGCAGCGGCAAAGTATCGCGCTCGCGGTATGCCTGGCGCGTATGCTCGGCGCCTCCTAGCTTCAAGATCGCCCGCCGACGAGCTTCCGTTGGGTCCATGCCGGCTCGCTCGTACTCTTCGGCCTGCAACTGGATATGGCTCTCGATCTCATCCATCATCTCCTGCTCGCGGCTGGAATCGCGGCCAATGCCACGAATCCGCTGCCACCATGACCTGAGGTGTCTCATGCCGGTTCTCCTCCAGGCACAAAGAACCGCGCCACGATCGCGGTCGCCTGCTCCCATTCGCGCGCTTCCTGTTCCAGCCGCTTCTTTCCGGCGCGCGTCAGCTTATAGAACTTGGCCTTGCGGTTGTTCTCTGAGAGTCCCCACTCGGAGGCAATCGCGCCTTCCTGCTCCAGTTTGAGCAGTGCCGGATAAAGCGTGCCGTAGTTCAGCGAGAGCAGATCGCCGCTTGTCTGTTCAATGCGGCGCGCTATTCCGTAGCCGTGAATCGGTCCCATGGCCTCGATGGTCTTCAGCACCATGAGAGCCAGCGTGCCCTGCCAAACATCTGAGCGGTTGTCCAATCTGCTGCGCTCCTATGCGTTACCCATAGGAATCTTGCCATGGTTTCCTATGGCATTGCAATACGAGAATACGAAGTGCCGAAGCGGTAAGTTGCCGTGCCTGTGGGAAGCTCATTTACCATGAACATGTTCCTGCCGGGAGCCAAAGTTGGCAGTCACGGAAACTCCTCTCTGATGCGATTTTCGGTTGCTTATTGTGGCGATCAGAACATGGAGGCGCCACTCCACGTGGCTGCCGCGTCGCTTCTGCTTCACGCTGATCCGGAATGGACGATCGATCTCCATTTCATCCTGTCCGACTTCGACCAGCAGCGTCGAGATCGCCTGCTGCGGACCCTCGAACTCACCCGGCGGAGCAACTATCAGGCACATTTCGTCCCTCCGCCCCCCGACAGTACCTTTGCCGGCATGCCCTCACTGCACGGAAACCTGGTCACCTACTATCGCTTTCTGCTGCCGCAACTCGTCGACGCCGATCGCCTGCTCTACGTGGACTGCGATACCATTTGCTTCACCGATGTCACCCCTTTGGCTCGCGTCCCGATGCCTTACCCGTCAGGCTTTGTGAGCTACGGAAACGTTAGCCGGCAGCCTGAAAGTCAGTTTTTCCATCGGCTCGGGCTGGGCCCCGATACGGCCACATTCAATGCAGGCGTGATGTTGTTGGATCTCGCTGCCTGGAGAGCGGAAGGCCGCGCAGACAGCATGTTGGATTTCTGTCGCAGATACCGTGACGATCTCATCTGCTGCGATCAGACTGCCCTGATTGCCACCTGCGCGGGAAAGTTCACCGAGCTGGACGAAAGATACAATCTGACCCTTTATCCGACCACGTCCGTGCCGGACCCCGCGGCGATGCCTGGGATTTATCACTTCGTGGGAAGTCCCAAACCATGGGATCTGGGCGGCCGGAAAATGCATCGCGGCTTCGAACTTTATTCACGCGCACTGGAACTCACAGATTTTGGCTCTCATCGGACAGACTATTGGCGGCTCTCCTACTGGCGAAGAACCTACAACATCAAAGGTGGGTACTTCCGCACTCTTCGTAGGATGCTCTGCGTAAAGGAAGACGACTGAGATCCGCATGGCCAAAGCCGGTCGATGACTTGAGCATCGTTACCCCCGCAGGTCACGGGCGAATGCATAAAATCCTCTGCCCAGTCGGTGATAGCGTCCTCGAAACAGGTTCGCGGTTGTCCGGGCTGTTCTCGAGTGAATCGGCATAGCACGCACGGAAGCACGAAACGCGAGGAAGTCTATTTTTTCCTGCAGTAGTCGTTTTGCTTTTGGGGAGGCGCCAAGACGTTGCAGTCGCTCCAGTAGTTCCATCCAGCGTGCGACTTCTGCTGCACTCTCCGCGGCCGGCTGACCGTGCATCTGTTCCGCCCATTTGGCCACGGACTTCATCGTGCCGCCAAACGTCTGATTGCCGTGTTGTCGATATTTCGTCAGCGACTCCGGCACGTAATCAACCTTACCCAGTGCCGCGCCAAGCAGGAAAATCCAGTGATCGTGACCCCAGCTCTCTGGAAATGGCAGTGCCGCCGGAGCAAACGACCGCCGAAGAGCCATCGCATGTCCAGTCGCGGCACGATGGCGAAGGACCAGCTCGAATTGGTCCAACCCGCGGCGCATCGTAGCCTCCAGCAGCGAATTCGAAAGCCGCTCGCTCTGCCGCATCGTATAACCCAGCGGGTTCAAATCATCGTCGACGCAGTCGCTGTCGCTCGCCACCGCCAGCACATCCGGCTCTCGCTCGAGTGTCTCTGCCAGTCGGGCGATATGGGCCGGCAGCCACACATCGTCCTGATCGCTCATCGCAATGATCTCGCCCTGGGCCGCCTCGATCGCCGTCTGAAAGTTTCCGCGATATCCCTTCGTATACTGATTTGCGACAATTCGCACGGCAAACGGCGCGTGCGCGGCGAATTCGCGTGCGATACTCAGTGTCCGGTCGGCTGATGCATCATCAGAAATGATGAGTTCATCCGGCAATCGCCGCTGCTGCAGATAACTCTCGAGCTGCCCCGCCAGATAAGCCTCGCCGTTGTAGGTCGCGAGAGCTATGCTGACGGTCAAACTTCCGGCCATACTTCCATTCCTTTCCGGCTTTGCAGAGAGGCGGAGGACGAAAACCTTCTCAAGCAGGGCAGGCTCCATTATGCTCGATTGGACTGTCATGGCGCGGCAGCTATGGCGATCGCTGCTCCTATGACTTTTATCGGTATTGCTCGTATTGCGCCAGACGTTTGCAAGCCTTCGCTTCTGCGGCCCTGCTGCGGCGTGGGCGTTACTCTCTACCAATCTGCGGCGCAAAATGGGCACCACGCACGCGCGCATCTATCGCCTGCGTCCGCGAAGACTGCTTCACCATGTGACGCTGCGCGCCGGCAGCGCGGATCTGTTTGTGTTCGCGCAGATC
Source organism: Acidobacteriaceae bacterium (assembly GCA_036376445.1). GTDB lineage: Bacteria > Acidobacteriota > Terriglobia > Terriglobales > Acidobacteriaceae > KBS-83. The sequence continues at coordinate 8,322 of DASVAI010000006.1, read as the reverse complement.
TTCGCGGATAACGAATTCGCGCCATTGAATAAACAGGACTTCCGCAGCATCATCGACCTCGGAGGAAACATTGGACTCGCGAGCGCGTGGTTCCTCAGCACCTTCCCGCATTCAAAGGTCGTGACCATCGAGGCAAATCCGGACAATTACGCTCTCCTGGACGCAAATCTGCAGGCGTACGGTGACCGCGCCGCTATTGTAAGGGGCGGTGTGTGGCAGCACCGCACGAAGCTGGCCGTCGTGCGGCGCGAGAATGAATCGGACGCTCAGGTACGCGAAGCTCGGCCCGGCGACCGACCGGCAGACATCATCGAAGCGTGGGATATTCCATCGCTGATGAAACGGCGGCTTCAGCTCCATCGATCTATTGAAAATCGACATTGAGGGCGCTGAAGTGGGGCTGCTCTCTAACGAGTCGGACCGCTGGCTGCCTTACGTCCGCAATCTCACCATCGAGCTGCACGGTTCCGAGTGCGAGCAGGCACTAGAGCGGGCTCTGTGAAGTTACGAATACACCAGAACCACACGAGGCGAGCTCATTTTCTGCAGCGGTTTGCGACCGAAGAGTGCGATGGCACACGGACGAGGATGAGACGATCCAAACGAGCTTCGAAATTATGCCTACGTCCTGTCACGCATTCTCTTGGCCCGTCGAGCCTGATAGAGCGCAATCGCGAGCGGCAGCCCCACGAACGTTCGCCGGCGGCAATTACGGCACCGTACCGGATACTGTAGCAGCGCCAGCCGCTCCAGGTCGCTCCAGCGGAAGCGAGACAGCCGGAAGCTCGATGAGGCACATTCGACGCACGTCATGATCCTGCTCCTGTTGCATACACCACGTTCCGCGTTACCGACGAAACCAGGGCGGCCCTCCGGAATCTGGAAATCGCCCTCTATTCACGCTAGAGTATCTTTCCAGTTCTTGTGAAGGGGCCAGGTCAGCTCGTTTTGCGACGGAGGGTTCGATGGTCTGGGATGTTTCGTTTACTTGCGACGTCTGCGGCAAAACCAAGGGCGAAGCCAATCATTGGTGGATGCTATCGCATGCCGACTGCGCTTGCGACGAGGAAGACCAGGTGCCACAGCGATTCTCCATTACGCCCTGGAGCGCTGACCAGAGCCGTAATCCGGAGATGCGGCATCTGTGCGGCAAAGGCTGCGCAATGCAGGCCTTGGAGCGCTTTATGACGCCGAAGACCGCTCTTCCACCGGCAGAACCGGCAGGGCCTGCAGAAGACGAAGCGTTCGCCTGGGTCGCGTCTCCGGCGCATCCGCAGCCTAGCTAAGGCATTGTGATTCTGTGGAATGCATTGTCTGACCCCGGAGGCGCCGGAATCGGAATTTGCTGCGGATCGAGCGGGACAAGCCGCTCGCCCTCCACCTGGAAAAGAGATGTCTCGTTGCTGGTCGTGAGCGTGTCAATCGTCGCGCTCGGGTCGGCCGTGCCTTTGCCACTGCTCCATGAGCCCGTCCCGATGCTGGTCAGCGTGCCCCCTGGCGCGTCTTTGAAGGTTCTTCGCAGAACCATGGAATTCTCCTGCGGACCGCGATAGAGCGTAAGTCTCTCCACCACCGCGCTGCAATCTCCGCAGGGCTGTTTGCGTTCGTATGTTGACGACTCTTTGATCTGCGAAACTAACGGTGGCCGCGCCTCCTCGGGCCCCAGCGGCTCGCCGGCAACCGAGATCTCCACTGTCACGGTCTTTTCAGGTTTCGTTACCCGGGAGGCGGCGGTGCCGTAAATCACGGTGAGTTCGCCTTCTCCCTCGCCGATCGCGCGCCAGGAAAAGCTGCTCCGGCCTTGGTTGCTCATTCGTCCGCCAAATACACGTTGCGTTGCGCCAAGTTCCATAAGCTGCGGCGGAGCATGTCCGCGCACACTCCAAGTGCGTCCGGTCACCGGCTCCGCCGCAAGGTCTACGCGTAGAACATCGCCTGGATGGAGCGCTGCCTGCACGCGGCTGCCGTCTGCCTCGGTCACCCGCACGCTCACGGCGGACGCGTTCAGCGCAAAAGCTGCGCACACACCTACGAGGATAAGCCGGAGACATAGCATTGCCTGCGATTCTACGGCGGGGCAGCGAAGCTGGGCCGCGCAGATACACTAAGAGCAGCACCAGTCATGACCCAGACCGTGAAAGCTCTCCAGCCGCTGAAGGCTGTCCGCGGCACACGCGACCTCCTGCCGCCGGAAACCGAACTGTGGAATCACATCGATGCGACCGCGCGGCGCGTCTTTGCGCGTTACAACTTCGGCGAGATTCGCACCCCTGTCTTCGAGGATACCCAGCTCTTCGCCCGCGGGGTCGGCGAGGAGACCGACATCGTCTCCAAGGAGATGTACACCTGGGAGGACAAGGCACGCGCGCAGTCGGAAAAGGCGCAGTCGCTCACTCTGCGACCGGAGAACACGGCCGGCGTCGTCCGCGCCTACATCGAGCACAAGCTCGGCGAGCAGGGACTGCTGCAGAAGCTCTACTACATCGGCCCGCAGTTCCGCCGCGAGCGCCCGCAGAAGGGCCGCTACCGCCAGTTCTTCCAGATCGGCGCGGAGGTCATCGGCCCGCCCAGCGCGGGATCTGAGTCGCCGCTGCGTGACGCCGAGGTGCTGGAGATGCTGGCCGCCCTGCTCAATGAGCTCGGCATTACGGGCTGGCGGCTGCTGATCAACTCCGTCGGCACCCCGGCGGACCGCCCGCGCTACATCGCGAGCCTACGTGAGGCATTGCAGCCGGTTGTCGGCCAGATGTGCAGCGATTGTCAGCGACGCGCGGAGACCAATCCGCTGCGCGTGCTCGATTGCAAGCACCCCGAGGACCAGCCGATCATCGCCGCGTTGCCGCGTATCTGGGATTCATTGGATGACGCGTCGCGCGCGCACTTCGCGCAGGTGTGCGCGGCGCTCGATGCCTGCGGCGTTCCCTATGAGCACGATCACCGGCTCGTCCGCGGCTTGGATTACTACACCCGCACGACCTTCGAATTCCAGCACGGCGGCCTGGGCGCACAGAACGCGCTGCTCGGCGGCGGCCGCTATGACGGACTGTCAGAGGCAATCGGCGGCCCTCGCGCTCCGGGGATCGGCTTCGCCATTGGCGAAGATCGGTTGGTGCTGACGTTGCAGGCGCAGGCTGAAGCAAAGAAGGCCGTAGCAGACGCTTATATCGCGCCCATTGGCGAAGCGCAGAATGCCCCTGCGCTCGCGCTGGCGCGCGAGCTTCGCGCCGCCGGACTGCGCATTGAGCTCGGCGACGGCAGCTTTCGGCTGAAGAAATCCTTCGAGACCGCGGACAAGCTGGCGCGCAGGATCGTCATCTTGGGCGAGGACGAACTGAAGTCCGATATTCTGACCGTGAAGGATTTCGCCACCGGCGAGCAGACCAAGGTGTCTCGAGCGGATCTGCCGGTGATTCTCCGCTAAGTGGCAGTTGAGGGCGATCGAGTGAGTTCCCATAGCAACCGCGGTCTCTGCGATGCTTGTCTGGAAAAGGAATACGAAAGCTATCGACATGCACGCGTGCACGAGGCGATGAATCTGAATAAGCGATGGTTCGACCAATTTCAGATCGGTACTTGGCCGCGATGGGATTTTGATCTAGAGACCAGCAGGCTGATCTTCTCGAAAAATGGTCAACCAAAGGTGATAGCAGACGTCGTCCTCGTGGGCTCCGTTGAAACAAATCGTTGGGAATGGGTTTGGGGCAACCCTCGCATGCCTGCCGCCTCGCGGGAGCGAATGAGCAAAGTTCGAGACTTTGGTGAGGAAAAGGGATGGGAAAGACTCACCACCTTGTTTCTTGAAAGCGATGAATATTTGGGATGGGAACTGACTGCTATAACAGCCCACCTCCTAAACGCTGAGGGGGTGTACCGATGTCCAGATCTCGGTGCGCCGGGTGACTTTCTCTACTTAACGGCATTCAACACCAATTTTGTTCATTAGAAGTTAATTACACCGTTCAATAAGGGTTTCAGTGACACTCGACTTTCTTGGAATATTAGAGCGCACCCATACCTGTGGGGAGCTTCGCGCGGGAGATGCCGGCAAGCAGGTTGTGCTGATGGGCTGGGTCAACCGTCGTCGCGACCACGGCAATCTCATCTTCCTCGATCTACGCGATCGCACCGGCATCACGCAGGTTGTCCTGGACAAGGACGTTGCCCCGGCCGGTCATGCGAAGGCCGAGCACGTGCGCCCGGAATATGTGGTCGCCGCAATCGGCACGCTGCGGCCGCGCGATGCGAGTGCGATCAATCCCAAGATGCCGACTGGCGAAGTGGAGCTGGTCGCCAAGGAACTGCTGGTCCTGAACGACTCGCGAGTGCCTCCGTTTTCGCCGGCCGAGGATGCGATTGCGAACGAAGAGGTGCGGCTGCAGTATCGCTATCTCGACCTGCGCCGGCCGGAGATGCAGGCCAATTTCGCGCTGCGGCATCGCATTGCGCTCTCGATCCGGAACTATCTATCGGCTGAGGGATTCCTCGAAATCGAAACGCCCTTCATGACGCGCTCCACGCCGGAAGGCGCGCGGGACTTTCTGGTGCCCAGCCGCGTGCATCCCGGGTGCTTCTATGCGCTGCCGCAGTCTCCCCAGCTCTTCAAACAGATTCTGATGATCTCCGGCTTCGATCGCTACTTCCAGATCGTGCGTTGCTTCCGCGATGAAGATTTGCGCGCGGACCGCCAGTTGGAGTTCACCCAGGTAGACCTGGAGATGAGCTTCCCACAGCAGGACACGATCTTTGCTGTCGTCGAAGGCTTTATGAAAGCTGCTTTCGCGGCCGCCGGCATTGATCTGCCCATCCCGTTTCCCAGGATCAGCTACGACGAGGCGATGCGGCAGTACGGGATCGATAAGCCGGACCTGCGGCTGCCCGGACTGACGGATGTACGCTCCGCATTCAGCGAGAGTGATCTCGCGACGCTGGCGATTGATCCGACTCTGCCGGTGGTAGCCCTCCGCATCCCAAAAATCGGAGAGCTGTCTCGGAAAGAGCGCGACGACAACCGTCCGCTCTTCGACACGCGCAAGGGCGCAAAACTGATCGATGACATCAAGCGCCTGGAGAAGAGCTTCTCGGATGCTGTAGCGAAGATCCGCGAAACAGTGAAGCCGGACGCGGACGATCTTCTTGTGCTGGTAGCCGGCGATGGCGCCGCGCACCTGAAGCTGAGCGATACCAAGAGCAGTGGGCGGCTCTCCGAGCGGGAGATCGCGGTTTACTCGGCCGCGGGCAATCTGCGGGTAGAGCTCGCGCGGAAATACGCGGACCGGCATAAGGTGTTTGCCGTTACTGAGGATGTCGTTGCCTCGCCCGAGCGGCATACGACGGGGCATGTGAATGGCGCGCTCGCATTCCGACCTATCTGGGTTACGGATTTCCCCATGTTCGAGCACGATGTGGAGAGCGGAAAGTGGATGCCGGCGCATCATCCCTTCACCTCGCCGCACGAGGAAGATATGGATCGGCTGCTCTCCGATCCGGCATCGGTGCGTTCGCGGTATTACGACCTGGCGATGAATGGCTTGGAGCTGGGCTCCGGCTCGATCCGTATCCATCGCCAGGATGTGCAGAGGCAGATCTTCCAGGCGCTCGGCATGACCGACGAGGAAGCGAAAGAACGCTTCGGGTTCTTCCTGGAAGCGCTCACCTATGGCACGCCGCCGCACGGCGGAATCGCATTGGGCCTCGACCGCGTTGCGATGATCCTGGCCGGGGCGCCCAGCCTCCGCGAGGTGATCGCGTTTCCCAAGACGGCGAAGGCCACCGACCTGATGGTGGACGCTCCGACGCCGGTGTCGGATACGCAACTGCGTGAGTTGCACATCCGTCCGGTGCTTAAGAATTAGTGACCGACGCGCAGGTGCGGATACCAAGTCATCTGAATTGATGTAGTGAAGTCGCTCTTGTGGCCCGGCGTAAGCACGGGAACCGTCCAGTGCTCGTATTGCGCGAGAGCATTGAGCTCAACGTCCTTCTTCACGCGGAGGATGGCGTTGGCGGCGATCAGATTCTGGGTTGTGCCGCCGGGAACGAAATCCTTTGCGGATTTTGCATTGCGATAGCTGAGCTGGACGCGCTCCTGCGGTGACAGCCACCAGGTGAGCCACGCCTGTCCGCCTTTACCTTCGCGCCCGATCCAGTTACCGAACAGATAGTCCTTGTTGGTGTAGACGTCGCGATAGACGGCCTCCCAATAGATGTAGGTGCCACCCACGCTTCGAGATGTAGGCGGATCGGTGTAGACAGCTTCCGCGCGAAAGTCCAACTTCGGTGCTCCGGGAAAATGGGAAAGGTAGATGCCGGGATTGATCGCGGCATGGCGCGGCGCATCCACTGGCGATACGTCGTCGTGAATGATCGAGTCGGAGTAGAGCGTCACCCAGTTACGCAGAAACGGCAGTCGATAGTTGAAGTCGAAGCTGGCGTGGCGTGCGCCTGGATCTTCACGCGAGAATTTTTCACTGGCGGAAACATTCTGAAAGCTGGTGAAGCTGTGCCAGAACGAGCCAAAAGTCAGTGGAACGTGACCCTGGCCGGCAAAGACAACCACTCGCGAAAAGCCGAACTCCAGGTTGGGTGTGGGCTTAAAGTTGATCTTTTCCGCGTGTACCCAGGGCGCATTTGGAAAGCGATGCCCCTTCAGGTCCCCGAAGAGTCCTTCATAGCGGAATGGCCCCAGGAGTTTCGAGAGCAGCGGAATATGAAGGGGCTCAATTCGATTGATGCGAAACGCATAAATCGGTTCGGCGTTGATGCTCCATGCCATCGAGCCACTCTCGCCGGGTCCCCACCAGTCCTCGCTCTTGCCGACAGAAAATTCGTGATTGAGCAAATGCAGTGAGAGATTTGCATCAATCAGACGAAATTCATTTATCGTGTCGACTGTGATTGGCGGCTGCAGTGGCGTGAGATCCATGTGGGCGATGGTCTGGCGCACGCTCAGCGGATAGGCGGCGCGCCCCGGGGCATGCTGAAATTCCCCGCGCACCTTCAGCGAGAGGCGAACATCCTCCGCCCGAACGCTGAAGCCGGCCAGCCCGTTAAAGCCGCCCTGGTAGGCACGGCCATAATCATTGATCAGCGTCTGGCCAAAATGGTAGGAGTCGTTGATCGGCGTGCCGCCAATGTACATGGCGCGCGCATACAGCCGTTCGAGCTCGGCATGTGCATTGGAACGATCAGGATCGAGAGCGTCGCGGCTGTTGTATAGCTCACGCGCGAGCGAGTCGAAGAGTTGACGGGCCTCGCGATTGCCGGGCGAATCAGGCGCAGTGAAGATCTTCATCTGCGAGCGCTCCAGCATATGGAGGCAGCTCAGGCGCGTCCACGGCCGCAGGCCCAGGAATGCAGTGTCGATATAGCCCAGGGCATAAAGCCGCTCCATCGCAGGATAGATCCAGCTATCCATCGAGATGTATACGGAACCGGAGATGTTATCGCCGGATGGCGCAAGAATCATAGGCGACGCGGCTTGCTGCGCATAATTGGGGATGCTGAACAGGAGTGCGGCGGTCAGGGCAGCGACACCGGGCAGACGGCTCAGTGGAACACCTCGAAGAAAAGACTGCTTGCTTTCTGATCTTACCTGCGAACCGTACTTTCGCTGAGCGCATCGCTGGCGTACACCACCCGGCCGGCGTACATCGTGAGCACTACTTTGCCGGGCAGCGACCATCCATCGAATGGTGTGTTGCGCGAGAGCGACCGTGATTCCGCAGCCCGGAATGCCCATTCCGTTTCCGGCGCGAGCAGAAGGATATCCGCATTCCTGCCTGCGCCAAGACTGCCGGCCGCGAGTCCCAGCACCGCGGCAGGACGAGCATGTAGCAAAGCAAGCACCTGGCTGACCGGCATTCCATGCTGGCGATGCAATATGGCCAGGCTGAGCCCGAGCGATGTTTCGAGGCCTGTAATGCCGTTAGGCGCGCGCTCAAACTCCTGTTCCTTTTCATGCGCGGCATGAGGCGCGTGATCGGTGGCGATGCAGTCGATCGTCCAGTCCAGCAGCCCTTCGATCATCGCGTCACGGTCCCCGGCGGAGCGCAGCGGCGGATTCATCTTGGCATGCGTGTCGTATTCATCCACGGCCTCTTCGGTCAATGCGAAGTGGTGCGGCGTCACCTCGCAGGTGACGTGCAACCCGCTCTTGCGCGCGGCGCGCACATGGTCCAGCGCCTTTTTTGTCGAGAGATGCGCGACGTGCAGATGCGCGCGATCATCGTTCAGCTCGCGCATGAGCGCAATATCGCGCGCCACGATGCCGGCCTCGGCCTCCACCGGCATGCCGCGCAGGCCGAGCCGGAACGCCAGCGCGCC
>DASVAI010000001.1:0-2801 GCA_036376445.1 Acidobacteriaceae bacterium | reverse complement strand
AGCAGCCACTGCTGCCACGCTTTCGCTTCATCGTGATAGCCCACTGAAAGCAGCGACTCCAGTGTGAATGCGCCATCACGCAGCCAGCAGTAGCGATAATCCCAATTGCGGTCTATTCCAAAATGCTCCGGCAATGAGGTGGTGGGCGCTGCAATAATCCCTCCACTCGGCATGTAAGTAAGCGCCTTCAGCGTAATCAGCGAGCGCTCCACCGCCTCTTTCCATGCTCCCGAGTACTTGCTCTTCCCTGTCCACTCCCGCCAGAACTGCTCCGTCTCTCGGAATGCCGTCCCTACATTCACACGTCGTGGCGGAGCCTCTTCAGCCGCAGCGTAAGTCAGGACGAAAGAGCGATGCTGTCCCGCCAGAATCGTGAACTCGGCACTCGCAATCGCCTGATGATTCTCGAGCGGCTGAGCGGTCCGCAGGTACACGACTCCTCTTCCGGCCGCCGCACTCCACTCATTCCTGTTCCGCGGACCGATCCACGGAACAGTGCGGCCGTAGTCGAAGCGCAGCGCAAGGTCCATCTGCATCTCGACTCGACCCTCGAGGCACCTGACGATACGCACAACATCGGAATGAGTTTCCCGCACCGGCATAAAGTCGGTGAGCAGCGCGACCCCGGTCTCCGTCTCAAACCTCGTTTCAAGGATCAGAGTGTGCTCACGATACTTTCGCGTGATCTTGCGAGAGCCATGCGCCGGCGCAATGCGCCAACGTCCGTTTTCCTTTGTTCCGAGCAGCGCGGCAAAGCACGCCGGCGACGAAAAATCCGGCCAGCACAGCCAATCGATGGAGCCGTTCCGCCCAACCAGAGCTGCCGTCTCGCAATCGCCGATCAACGCATACTCTTCAAGCCGCACTTGAAGACACGACCTCCAACATCAATGGTGCAACAAGGAAAATTGGATGCGCCAATGAACCGTCCCGGCATCTTACTTTGTGTGGCTATGAACAGCTCGAATCGGCATCTCCCGTCGCCCACGAAGCCCCCAGTGGTGGTCATCACCGGAGCATCCGCCGGCCTGGGACGCGCCATCGCGAATGAGTTCGCCCGCCGCGGCGCGAAGATCGGCCTGATCGCGCGCGATGAAGACGCACTCCAGCAGGCAAAGCGGGAGGTGGAGGCCTATGGGGGCCAGGCAATCGTCTTGCCGCTCGACGTCAGCGACGAAGATGCTGTGGAGCATGCCGCGGCCCGCGTGGAAACCGAGCTGGGCCCCATCGACATCTGGATAAACAACGCCATGGTTTCCGTCTTCTCGCCGATCAAGGAAACGGAGGCTCGTGAGTTCCGCCGCGTCACGGAAGTGAACTACCTGGGCTACGTGAATGGCACGCTCGCGGCGTTGCGTCGTATGTTGCCCCGGGACAGCGGTCGCATCGTCCAGATCGGATCCGCGCTTGCGGTCCGCAGCATTCCCTTGCAGGCCGCATACTGCGGCACCAAGCACGCCATCGTCGGCTTCACCGACTCGTTGCGTTGCGAGCTCTATCACGACCGCAGCCGCGTGAAGGTCACAGTCGTTCACATGCCGGCAATGAACACGCCGCAATTTAGCTGGGTAAAGAGCCGTCTGCCGAACCTGCCCCAACCTGTGCCTCCCATCTTCGAACCGGAAGTGGGAGCGCGCGTTGTCGTGCATGCTGCGCTCTCTAGCTCTCCGCGCCGCGAATACTGGGTCGGCGGATCCACCGTGCAGGCGATCGTCGCGCAGAAGTTCATTCCCGGCATTCTCGATCGCTATCTTGGCAAACACGGTTACAAATCCCAGCAGCGAAAGCAGAAGGACCCTCCGGACCGGCCGAGCAACCTGTGGCAGCCTGTTTCGACCACGTTTGGCGCGCACGGACCGTTCGATCAGGAAGCCCACCGCTCCAGCATTCAGGTGTCGTTGAACCTGCGTCGACGCTGGATTGCGGTTGGCTGCGCAGCCATTGCCGCGGCACTTGGCGTTCGATATCTCGCCTCCTAAGCCACCCGTGGATTTCCTTTGAAGCGCGTGTAAGGCGGACTCAGGTCGTAGCGAATCCCCGGCTCAGCCAGGTCGCGGTGACTGGAATAGAAGATCGCATCGCCCTGCTTGATCAGATAATTCGCCGTGCGCGCGGCAAGCGCCTGGATCGTCAGCCCTGGATTAGCCGATCCCTGTGTCGGCAGAATACTGCCATCGCACACAAAGAGATTCGGCACATCATGCGTGCGGCCGAACTTGTCCACAACCGACGCGGACGGATCGCGTCCCATGCGCGCCGCACCCACCAAGTGCGCGAAACGCGACTCCTGCACCACCTCTTCGGCTCCCGCCGCCCACATCACATCCATCACCTTGCGCTTTCCAAACTCGATCAGCTTCAAATCGTTATCGTGAAGATTGAACGTAACCTTCGCGACGCGCAATCCATACTGGTCCCGCTCATCGGCGAGTTCGACACGATTATCTTCCCACGGCAGGATCTCGCCAAGAACACCCAGCGTGGCCCAGTGGTTGTAATCCATCATGACGCGCCGCAACCCCCAACCCCACGCGCCCATCGCCGCGATCATCTGCTTGGCAAAAGCAATCGGCAGCGGTCCAACCGTCTGGATCGCAAAGCCGCGCGCGAAACCGTGGCGTCTATCGGTTTCATAGAACTCTTCTGAGAGTGCGTGCGCAGGCGGCGCTTTGTACAGCCGGATCAGCTCCTCAAATCGCCCCGCCACGACATTGCCGGCCTGCGCCATCAGGTATTTGCCCAGCGTGCCGCTTGAGTTCGCGAGCCCCTGCGGGTGCCCCGGGCACGCCGAATTCAGCAGC
>DASVAI010000429.1:0-6837 GCA_036376445.1 Acidobacteriaceae bacterium | reverse complement strand
GTCGCGGGCGATCCGTAGTACCCATGCCAGGCGACGCCGTCCACGTACTTCGCCAAACCGGGGTCCTCAAACTCGTCGGCGACGCGCCCCCACAGGTTGTAATTGTGGTCGAGAATCCAGATTTTGGTGTCGAGTGAACTCTTCTGGAAGGCGGGTCCCAGAAACTCCTTCACAAACTTAATCTCGTACTCCTGCCCCCACATGCACTGCGGCATACGGCCATCCTGATCCGTATCGATCTCGTTCTGCACGGTAACGGCACGGATGGGAACTCCCGCAGCGGCGTAGCCCTGAATGAACTTGACGAAATACTCGGCATACGGGCCGAAATAACGGCTCTCCATCGAGCCGCCCTCCAGCGACTTTCCCGCCTTCATCCATGCCGGCGGGCTCCACGGCGAGGAGAAGTAGAAGACATCCCGATTCACCTCCTGCACCTCGCGCAGTGTCGGCAGAATGTATGCGCGATCATGATCGATGCTGAAATGCGCGAGCTCCGGATCGGGCTCGGCCGACTCGTCGTAGCTGTAAGCATTTCTCGAGTAGTCGCTGGAGCCGACCGTCGTGCGCGCGACCGAAAGCCCCAGTCCGTTGCTGCTGAAGCACTCACGAAGCAGAGCTTTGCGTGCCTCCGCCGGCATGCCATGGAGCAGGAAACAGGAGGCGTCCGTAAGCGCTGCGCCGAATCCCAGTAATTCCTGATGGCGCTGTTCGGGATGCAGGCGGATCGCCTCTGCACTTGCTGCCGCGGTCCGCCATTGCGGCGGGTCAACCCGCTCGCAGCGGAGCTTTCCCGCCGTGCGCCATGCCTGCGTCGGACCGCCGGCGGACGTGCGCGCCGTGTGCCCCTCAGCCCACGCAGCCAATGAGCCCATCGAGGCGGCAGAGGGAGCAGAGAGGGCAGCCAATTTCAGGAAAGTGCGACGGCTTGTTGTATCCATGAACTTTATCGATCTCTCTCAGGACATCTGTTTACTGCTATGAAGACAAAGGATTGTCTTAGCATACCCATCAAAGATTTCGCTTGACAATGCTGTTCTTGAATTGTTCTCATCTGCAACGATCACCGAAGACCATCCTGGTCCGACCTGAAGGCAAACCGTTGTCCTCGCGCCGGGCAATTGCAGCAAAGGACGCGTTTCCCGGAAGATCAAACGGAATGGAATGAGACGATCTGCGGTCCTTTCCTTCCGTGATTCGGGGAGTCGTGGGCTGGACTGCCGGCCATCCGGCGCAGCCCGATGCAACGAAAAGAAGCGCGGCAGTTGCGCGCAAGCAGAGGTAGTTCTCCAGGAGGCAATATGAAGCAGTGGATTCGAGGAAGCCTTGGCCTTGCCCTAATGTGGCCAGTCCTCATCGCGGTCGCACAGAATACCAACTCCGGCGACATTCGAGGCGTAGTCACCGACTCGTCAGGAGCCATCATTCCTGGCGCTACCGTAAAAGTCGACGACGTCGACAAAGGTATCTCCCACACCTACACCACCGACGGAGCGGGCCTCTATGACACCGGCTCCATCGTTCCGGACCACTATCTGATTACCGTCACCGCGCCGGGATTCCAAAGCTATGTCCGCGGCCCGATCACATTGCAGGTCGGGACGGTCACTGTTGATGCCACTCTCGCGGTGGGCGCTGCGACCCAGCAGGTCGTCGTCAAGACGGACGTGCCCCTGCTGCAGACCGAAACCGGAGCGCAGTCCACCACACTCGAATCGAAGCAGCTCCTGCAATTGCCACAGGTAGGCGCGGACTGGCAGAACTTCGTTGCGCTGCTACCCGGCGCTTCGAGTCAGAACTACCGTACCGGGCAGACCGCATCGATCAACGGCAACCTGCCCTATAACACCGTGCTGGCGGATGGCGCCACCACGACGCTGCCCATGAGCCAGAACGCCGATGTCATGGTGCTCGAGACGGTCTCCGAACTAAAGGTGGATACTTCCGGCTTTTCCGCCCAGTACGGAATTGGTGGCGTGACCTTCAACCAGATCAGCAAGGGCGGCACAAACCAGTTCCATGGCGCGGCATACGAGTACTTCCAGAACGACGCTTTGGATGCCGCCGATTATGGCTTTGGCAGTGGCAGCCGTCCCTACCAGCGCTATAACAACTTTGGTTTTGCGGTCGGCGGTCCGATCCTGAGAGACAAGCTCTTCTTCTTCTTCGATTACGACAAGACCCTCAACCCGGGAACCGCATCCGCCGGATTCCAGAATGTTCCGACGGCAGCGATGCGTGCGGGCAACTTCACTGGCTTCCAGACAATCTACGATCCAACAACGCAGACCGTCGATAGCGCCGGCGTCTTCCACCGCAGAACTTTCCTCGATGAATACGGCACCAACGCTATTCCTGCAAGCATGATCGATCCCGTCGCCGCTGCAATTTCCAAGTACTACCCGGCGCCAAACGTTCCGGGAGCGTCTGGTTTCACCAACAACTTCCACTACAACGTGCCCAGTTCCAACCCCTTTACAAAGTACTTCGGGCGCCTGGACTACCAGGTCAATCCGAACAACCACATCATCATTTCCGAGACGAACAGCGATAATCCGGCGGTCTATCGGAACGAGGGAATTTGCCCCATCAACTGCCAGAACGGCGACGTAAGCCGTGACAACGCGCAGGTCTCCTGGGTCTGGACCATTAGCCCTCGGACAATCAATGAAGCGCGCATGGGCTTCACCGATCAGTTGAACTTCTTCACTCCGTTCTCGATCAACCAGGGCTTCCCGCAAAAACTGGGTTGGACCTTTGCCAAGGCAGACCTTTTCCCGGATGTCGAAGTTTCCGGAAACGGCGGCGGTCTCTACCAACTGCAACCAAATTCGAACTCCGTCTATAAGGAGTTCGTCTTTGATCCTTCCGACGTCGTCACACTCGTCCGCGGCCGTCATGTGCTCCACTTCGGCGGCGAGTTCCTGATCAACCGCGCAGATTCGACGGCTTGGGGCAATCAGGTCGCCGGCCATATGAAATTCACCGGCGCCTATACCGCAGCGAAAGCAGGCGACGATACCACCGGCATGGCGTACGCCGATTTCTTGCTCGGTTACGCGAACCACTGGGACGCAAAGCTGTCGCCTGAATACGGCGGCCGGCTGAAGAGCCCGCAGATCTTCGTGCAGGACGACATCAAGCTCCGTCCGAACCTCACCATCAACCTCGGCCTCCGCTGGCAGGGTATGACCGGCTGGCATGAAGTGAAGGGCAACATGCTTTCCTTCGACCCAACGGTCACGAATCCGGTCGACGGAACAAAGGGCGCGATGTGGTACGGCACAACCAAGGCCAACGGCCGTGACAGCCTTCAGGCTCCTGTCTGGAATACTTGGCTGCCGCGCGTCGGCTTCTCCTATGCACGTGGACCGAAGACAGTGGTTCGCGGTGGCGTCGGGCTCTACGGCTATACCTGGAGCAACGACACCTATGCTCCCGGAATGGGCAACGCGCTTGCCTTTAACGGAAGCATCGATGACAGCACGAACGGTACGGATCCTGTAGTTCTGCTCGCGTCGAACGGCAGTACCGGTTACCAGCCGAACGGTCTGAGCGTGAATAGCGCATTTGTGAAGCCCGTAGGTCCCGCAGCTTTCAACGGGCAGGGAGTCTCATATCAGGCGTACCACACGCCTGTGCCGAAGATCCTGGAATGGAACTTCGAGGTACAACAGGAGGTCAGCAGGGACATGGTCTTCACGGCGGCCTACGTGGCGAGCCATGGCTATAATCTGCTCTTCCCCGCTGACATCAATGCTGTTCCGGACCAGTTCCTTGCGCCGGACGATCAAAACAAACGTCCATTCCCGAATTTCCAGGGCATCAACAGCGGTACGGGAGCGGGCGGCACTAACAACGGCGTGTCGAATTACAACTCGCTGCAGACGAGTGTCACCAAGCGGCTCTCTTACGGGTTGCAGTTCAACGCCAACTACGTCTGGTCTCACATGCTCACCAGCATCGACTCGTCGGGCTGGGGAAGCAGCTCTGGAAATGACTACTATCAGCGGCCATATAACGTGGCAGCAAACTACGGAGCGTCGAACTTCGACGTCCGCAATGCATTCAAGACTGCAGTCATTTACGACCTGCCCATCGGCAAAGGACGTCAATTCCTGAACAACAACTGGCTGCTCGACGAAACCATCGGCGGATGGCAAATTGCGCCTACCATCGTATGGACTTCGGGCACCCCGTTCACACTCACTACCAGCTCTAACAACACATTCAACCTGGCAGGAAACGCACAGCAATTCCCCAACCAGATTGGAAACCCGAATCCAACGCACCGTGACCTGAACCACTGGTATGATCCCGGCGCCTTTGGCCAGCCTGATCCCGGCACCTACGGCAATACGCGTAGGAATAACCTGTACGGTCCGAACTATCTGCTCGTAAACGCCGCAATCGGCAAGACCTTCCACATTCCGTGGGAGGGCATTGGATTGGAGATTCGTGCTTCCGCGCAGAACGTTCTCAACCATCCCGCCTTCGACAATCCGAATGCATCGATAGGGGATCCGAATGCCGGAATCATCAACAGCCTCAAGGTAGGTGGCCGTACCATGCAGCTCTACGGTCGCATCTCCTTCTAACGTTCCACTCCTCACCCGAAGAGAACGGCTCGCGCCGTTCTCTTCTTTTTTGTTCGTGGCACTCGCCACTTTATGATGAAGTCAGTCATGATCCGCCGTACCGTCCTCTGTGCCGTTCTGCTGCTTCCCTGCGTCATTTGCGTTGCTGCCCAGACACCTCCCACGAAGAAGCAGCAGGCCGCACAGCACATCCGCGCGTCACAGCAATACCTGCAGCAGCAGCGTCCGGATCTTGCCATCCCTGAGTTGGAAAAGGCCGTCGCGCTTGACCCGCAGAACGTGGATGCGCGCGGGAACCTGGGAGTCCTGCTGTTCTTCCGCGGAGACTATGCCGGAGCAATTCCCGAACTACAAGTCGCAGTCAGGCTCAAGCCGGATCTATGGAAGCTCCAGGGATTACTCGGCCTCGCGGAACTTCATACCGGCGCCATCGACCCCGGCCAGTCGGACCTCAGCGCCGCGCTGCCGCACCTGACCGAGGAGAAATTCAAATCCGAAGTGGGCAATGCGCTTGTGTCGAGTTACATCAGCACTGGCGACACGGAAAAGGCAGCAGCAATCGCATCACAGTTGCTCGCCGATCATCCCACCGACACATCTCTCCTCTACACCTCCTACCGGCTCTACTCCGACCTGACCGACAAGGCGCTGATCACCATGGCGCTCACCGATCCCGACGGCGCGCTGATGCACCAGATGATGGGACGCGAGCTGGCGCGGCATGGCGACGAGGCGCAGGCCATCGTGAACTTGCGCGAGGCGCTGAAGATCAATCCGCATCTGCCTGGCGCACACTTCGACCTGGGAGAGCTCCTCCAAAACTCCAGCAACGAGCAGCTTCAGGCCCAGGCCGGGCCGGAGCTGCAGGCTGCTATCGCCGACAATCCCAACGACGCGCGGGCGCATCTGCTGCTAGGCGAAGAGGCGGCAAAGGGGGGCGACACAAAGACGGCTTACAGCGAAATCGCCCGCGCAGTCGAACTGCAGCCGAATGACGTGGATGCCCTGGTGGAGCTCGGCAAGATTCAGATGACGATGAACGAAACCGAAAAAGCGCAGGCCACCTTCGAACGCGCCGCCAAAGCGGACCCTTCCAACACCGTCGCCCGCTACCGGCTCAGCATGCTCTATCGCCGGCAGGGCAGGACCGCCGAGGCCGAACAGCAGATGACCGAGTACAAGAAGTACAAGGAGATGCAGACCAAGCTCGAGAAAATCTTCCATGACATGCGCGTCGGATCGCTCCAGAAAAATGCTGACGATACAGATGCGCAGCGCTAGGGCCATTAGCCTGCTGATCGGGCTGGGTATGCCATGGATGCTGGCCGCTCAGTCTGCGCCGAAAAAGGAAGCTCCTGCAAAGGCGCCGGTGCAGCTCATCGATATCAGCGATAAGACCGGCATTCACTTCACCCATATGTCTACGCCGGATGCGCGCTACATCGTAGAGTCGATGAGCGGCGGCGTAGCCCTGATCGACTACGATCAGGACGGCTACCCGGACATCTACTTCACAAATGCATCCAGCGTGGAGATGGCACTCGCCGGCAAAAAAGCGAAGAGCGCGCTCTACCACAACAACCACGACGGCACCTTCACCGACGTCACCGACAAAGCCGGCGTCGGCTATCCGTGCTGGGCCATGGCTGCGGCCGTGGGCGACTACAACAACGATGGCCGACCTGACCTGCTGGTGACCTGCTTTGGCGGCGTCGTTCTTTATCGTAACAATGGCGACAGCACATTCACCGACGCGACCAAGCAGGCCGGCCTGGGCAGCGACAACAGCTGGGCCACCGGGGCAACCTTCGGAGACTACGACGGCGATGGATGGCCCGACCTCTTTGTCGCGCACTACGTCGACTTTCATCTGAACGATCTGCCGACCTTCGGCTCGAAGAAGACCTGCCAGTACCATGAGGTGCCGGTGCAGTGTGGCCCGCGTGGCCTGAAAGGCACCAGCGACAATCTCTATCGCAACCGCGGCGACGGCACGTTCGAGGATGTTTCCAAACAGGCTGGCGTTGACGATCCGCACGGCTACTTTGGCCTGACCGCCCTGTGGGTTCATCTAAACGGCGATGGGCCGCCGAACCTCTTCGTAGCGAACGACGGCGAGCCCAACTTTCTCTACGTCAACAATGGCCATGGACACTTCAACGACGTTGCGTATCCCTCCGGACTGGCGGTCAACCAGGACGGCACGGAACAGGCGAACATGGGCGTCGCGCTGGGCGAT
>DASVAI010000478.1:0-6554 GCA_036376445.1 Acidobacteriaceae bacterium | reverse complement strand
GCGCACATCGGCTACTTCGATTACCTGGATACGATCGCGATCCTCGGCGCGCTGGAGCAGGTCGCAGCGACATCCCTCAAGCTGCCGGGCTTCCATTTCGGCAAAGCTCTGGTTGCCGCGCAGGAAGTCTTCGCCGAGCGCACGTCCGCCCCGCAGCCGGAGCTGGTCGGCGCGAAGTAGTGAGAAGGCCGCTCGCTGGAATGGTTCTGGTGAGCGGCACCTTCCGCACACTCCCTCATCGTGTCACCCTGTTGTGATCGCACTTAGGAGCTGCCGTGAAAATCGTTCTCGCAGAGAAAGTTTCGCCCGCCACGCTCGCCGTCTTCCAGGCGGAACCGGGCTGGAACGTTGTGACACATGATCAGATCAAGAATGGTCTGGCGAACGAGCTGAAGGACGCCGATGGACTGGTGGTGCGCTCGGCCGTACAGGTGGACGATGCTCTACTGGAGCACGCCCCAAAGCTGCGTGTAATCGGCCGTGCGGGCGTGGGTGTGGATAACATCGATGCGGAAGCAGCCACGCGCCGCGGCATCGTGGTGATGAATACGCCGGGCGCCAACGCGATCGCAGTGGCCGAGCTGACCATCGGCCTTATGCTGGCGCTGGCGCGGCAACTGCCCAAAGCGAACGGAGCACTGCACCAGGGCAAGTGGGAGAAGAAGTCGCTGAGCGGCGCCGAACTGCGCGGCAAAACTCTGGGCGTGCTGGGTCTCGGTCGTATCGGGCTTGAAGTCGCGCAGCGCGCCGCAAGTTTCGGCATGCAGATCATAGGGCACGATCCGTTCGTTGCGCCGGCACTGGCACGCGAGCGCGGCGTGGAACTCGTGGCTCTCGATCAGCTCTTCGCGCGCGCGGACTACCTGACGCTCCACGTCGGCCTGACGCCGCAAACCACAAACATCATCAACGCGAAGAACCTGGCCGCCATGAAGAAAGGCCTCCGGCTGGTGAACTGCGCACGCGGCGAGCTGGTGGACGATGCGGCATTGTTGGCCGCACTGGAAAGCGGACAGGTGGCCGGCGCGGCGCTCGATGTCTTCCGTGATGAGCCGCTTAAGAATTCGCCGTACTTCAACCGGGAGAATGTCATCCTGACGCCTCACATCGCCGGCTCGACTGCCGAGGCGCAGGAGGCCGTCGGCATCCAGATCGCCGCCCAGGTACGCGAATACCTGAAGCTAGGCGTGGTGCAGAATGCCGTGAACCTGCCCTCGCTCTCGCATGAGGAATACGTCGAGCTCTCGCCCTACATCGAGATGGCGGCTCGGCTGGGCACGTTTCTTGCTGCCACCACAGACAACAATGTAGAGAGCATCGCGATTGGCTATCGCGGCCGGCTTGCGCAGGGCAAAACGGAGCTGGTGCGGAACGCTGCCATTCAGGGTGTGCTGGCGCATTCTGAGAATGTGAATCGCATCAATGCTGCGGCGGTTGCGGAGGAGCGCGGCATCCGTCTGCATGAATCGAAAGTAGAGAACGGTGGCGCATCGGGGCTCTCGCTGGCATTGCACACGCGCAGCGGCGAAGCTACCGCTACCGCAACCGTGCTGCACGGCCGCTCGCCGCGCCTGCTGGCCTCGGACGGCATAGACATCGAGGTACCGCTGCACGGCACACTGATCGCCATCCGCAACCACGACGTGCCCGGCGTGATCGGCCGTGTGGGCACCGTGCTGGGCGAGCACCAGGTCAATATCGCGAACTTCGCGCTGGGCCGCGGTTCCGAGGCCGCCGCAAAGGACACCGGCGGCGCCATCGCTGTCGTGCAGGTGGACGGCGAGATCACGCCTGCCGTACTCGCGTCGCTCGAAGCCATCGAAGCGGTAACGCGCGTGAGGCTGGTGCAATTGCCGGCCCTGCCGTAACGGTCACCGCTACAATAGGGAGAGCAAGTTCGATTAGGAGCAGTGATCCGTGCCGCTTTACGAGTACCAGTGCAAACAATGCGGTCATCGCTTTGAAAAGATTCAGAGCTTCTCCGCGCCGGAAGAGAAGGAATGCCCGGTGTGCAAGGGCGAAGTCGAACGCCTTATCTCCGCACCCGCCATCCAGTTCAAGGGCGCCGGCTGGTATGTGAATGACTACGCTGGCCGCGGCAAAGCGCCGTCGTCCGGTTCGTCGGAGAGCGCTTCGAAAGATGGCGGCAGTTCGAAAGACGGCGGCAAGGATGTTGTCGCGAAGAGCGACAGCACCGGCAAGAGCGATGGAGGTGGCGCCGCATCCTCAGGGTCGGGAAGCAGCGCCGCAGGTTCTTCCAGTTCTGGAACGAGCGCGAAATCCTCGGATTAGCTTGAAGACTTCTTAGACGATTTCTTCGAAGAAGACTTTCTTGAAGACTTCTTCCGGCTGGAAGAGGACTTTTTCGAACTGGATTTCCTGCCGGAACTCTTCTTCGAAGATTTCTTTTTCGAACTGGATTTCTTCTTCGGAACCTTCGCGCCTTCTTTGCGCGCCTCGGAAAGTCCGATGGCGATGGCCTGTTTGCGGCTCTTCACCTTCTTGCCGCTGCGGCCGGACTTCAGCTTGCCGCGCTTGTACTCGTGCATCTCGCGCTCAACTGTTTTGGACGCCTTCGGACTGTACTTCCGCTTCGAAGATTTCTTTCGTGCCATATTGCCTCCGCGCGCACGAATGTGCGCGTAACTCCCATCTGGATTGAGAGGCAAAAACGACTTAGGTGGTTGTTACGACGGAGATTAAGTCTCGGCGAGGGCTGGCAGAATCTCGTCTACATCGACCCAGTCTGTGGGGTAGTTCCCGGTGTAGCACGCGGTGCAGAACATCGGTTCGCCGCCGCATGCTTCAAGCAATCCATCGAGTGACAGGTAGGCAAGCGAGTCCGCTTCAATAAAGCTGCAGATCTCGTCAATCGTGTTGTTCGCGGCGATCAGGTCCTTCTTGCGCGGCGTGTCCACACCGTAGAAGCATGGCGATGTTGTCGGTGGACAACTGATGCGGAGGTGCACTTCCTTGGCGCCGGCCGCGCGCACCATGCGGATGATCTTGCGGCTGGTGGTGCCGCGAATGATCGAGTCATCGACCAGGATGATGCGCTTGCCGGCGAGCAGATTGCGCACCGGGTTGAGCTTGAGCTTCACGCCGAAGTCGCGCACGCGCTGTTCCGGTTCGATAAAAGTGCGGCCCACATAGTGATTGCGGATCAGGCCGAAGTTGAACGGGATGCCGCTCTCGGCCGCATAGCCAAGCGCCGCAGTGACACCCGAGTCCGGCACCGGAACGACCAGGTCAGCGGGCACGCCCGATTCGCGCGCAAGCTGGCGACCCATCTTTTCGCGGCTCTCCTGCACCCAGCGGCCGTAGATGCGGCTGTCCGGCCGAGCGAAATAGACATGCTCGAAAATGCAGCTAGTCTGCGGCACGCCGCTCGCGTACTTGCGCGAGGTCACGCCATCCGGCGACACCATGATGAGCTCACCCGGCTCCACATCGCGGACATACTCAGCACGCAGCAGATCGAAGGCGCACGTTTCCGAGGCGAAAACAAACGTATCCGGTATGCCGTCCTCGCCGGGAATGCGGCCCATGGAAAGCGGGCGGAAGCCGCGTGGATCGCGCGCGGCAAAGATGCGGTCGCGCGTCATCATCACGACCGAGAAGGCGCCGTCCACCTGCGACAGCGAATCGGCGATGGCATCCACCAGAGTCGTCGCGTCAGAGTGTGCAATGAGCTGAACGATGATTTCGGAGTCGGAGGTGGTCTGGAAGAACGCCCCGGCGCGCTCGAGCTTCGCGCGAATCGTCCCCAGGTTCACCAGGTTGCCGTTGTGCGCGATCGCGATCAGCCCCTTGGTGGAATCCACACGGATCGGCTGCGCGTTCAGCAGCGCGGAGTCGCCGGTTGTGGAATAGCGCGTGTGTCCAATGGCGAGATTGCCGGGCAGTTTCTGCAGAACCTCTTCGGTGAAGATGTCCGCAACCAGGCCCATGCCCTTGATGTTCGAGAGATGATGCCCATCCGCGGTAGCGATGCCGGCGGACTCCTGCCCGCGATGCTGCAGCGCATACAGCATGAGATAAACCTGCCGCGCCGCTTCGGGGTGCGCGTAGATGGCGGCTACACCGCACTCTTCGTGTAGGGTGTCAGCGTCGTGCTTGCGTGCGATGGTAGCTTGCGAGAAGGGAAGCATTTCCTCTACGCCCGGTACGCCCTGATAGAGACGCTCGATCATGCGGTCACCGTGTCGACGCTGAGGGTTGATTGAAGAGCACTGGACCATGCTGCCTTCAATTCGGTAGTAGTCGTCTCGATGACGGTTGCAGTCTCTGCTTGCGTGTACTTGCCTGGAGCTACTTCCTTTGACTCATCCATCCGAATGCGAAAGCTACCATTTGTAACAGTACCGATCGGCCACACGCCGGGATTGCCGCCGGAGAAGATCTGTTGAATACGGGAGACCTCCTGTAGAGGACAAGCTATGACAACGCGAGTCGGGTCCTCGGCGAAAAGTCTCGTGTACGAAGGGAAACCTGCATAACCAGAAAAATGCACGTCAACACCGGTGCCATGAGCGAAGCAGGCCTCCGCGAGTGCGACGGCGAGACCGCCGTCAGAGATATCGCAGGCAGCATGGACCAAGCCAGCCTTGGCCAGAGCAGCCAGTCGGAGATGCAGTTCTGACTCTGCCTTCAAATCGATCGGATGTGGTGTCCCCCACAAAGACCCGAGCACCGCGCGAGAATATTCACTGGTCCCGAAGTGCTTCCAGCAATCAAGTTGTGCGCCAGCATCGATCAGCAGGAGCACATCTCCAGGATGCGCAAAGCTCGCCGGCACAGCCTTAGAAACATCCTCCAGAATCCCAACAACCCCAATCACCGGCGTGGGATAAATCCCTTCACCCTTGGTCTCGTTGTAGAGCGAAACATTCCCGCCTGTAATTGGCGTGCCGAGCGCGGTGCAGGCCTCCGCAATGCCATCGATGGCTGCGGAGAGCTGCGCCATAATCTCCGGCTTCTCCGGATTGCCGAAGTTCAGGCAATTCGTCGCCGCAACCGGCACGGCACCCGTACAGGCGACCTTGCGCGCCGCTTCGGCAACCGCGAGCTTCGCCCCCTGCTTCGGATCCAGATAACACCAGCGCCCGTTGCCATCCAGCGTCATCGCCAGCCCGCGTTCGTGCCCTGGTGTTCCGGAATTCTTGACCCGCATCACGCCCGCTTCGCCGCCCGGCCCTTGCACCGTGTTGGTCTGCACCATGGAGTCGTACTGCTCAAAGACCC
This sequence comes from Acidobacteriaceae bacterium, assembly GCA_036376445.1. Lineage (GTDB taxonomy): Bacteria > Acidobacteriota > Terriglobia > Terriglobales > Acidobacteriaceae > KBS-83. The sequence goes on along the minus strand of DASVAI010000478.1, from coordinate 1,310 downwards.
AGCGCTTCGAGCAGATGTTCGTGGAGGCAAGCAGCTTCTTCAGGTCGGCGGTGTAGTCGCGCGGCTTTTTCAGTTCTTCGAGGACTTCGGCGGGTGGATCGAGGGGAACAGGCGCCTTCCACGTCCCCACCGGACGCCGGTACACCGGCGCATCATCGGTCAGCGAACGGTTCGGAATGTCCGCGATCAGTTCACCATGCTGGCGAATCCGCATCTGCGGCTCGGCGATCACCTCGCCCACGACAACGCCATCCAGCCCCCACTTGGCAAAAATCTGGAGCACTTCGTGCTCCCTACCCTTTTCGGCCACCAGCAGCATGCGCTCCTGGCTCTCCGAAAGCATGATCTCGTAGCCGGACATTCCGGTTTCGCGCTGCGGCACTAGGTCCAGCTCCACATCGATGCCGACGCCGCCGCGCGCGCCCATCTCGCAGGTGGAGCAGGTCAGCCCGGCGGCGCCCATGTCCTGAATGCCCACCACGGCGCCCGTCTGCATTGCCTCCAGGCACGCTTCGAGCAGCAGCTTCTCCATAAACGGGTCCCCCACCTGCACGTTGGGCCGCTTCTGCTCGGAGCCTTCGGTGAACTCCTCGCTCGCCATCGTGGCGCCGTGGATGCCGTCGCGTCCCGTCTTCGCGCCGACATAGATCACCGGATTGCCCACGCCGCTGGCCTTGGCGTAGAAGATCTCGTCCTTGCGCACCAGCCCCAGCGCGAATGCATTCACCAGTGGGTTACCGCTGTAGCAGGGCTCAAAGCGTGTCTCGCCGCCCAGATTGGGCACGCCAAAGCAGTTGCCGTAATGCGCTACCCCCGCCACGACGCCTTCGACAATCTGGTGGTTCTTGCGCACCAGCGCCGGATCGCCCTCTCCGTCTTGTGTCGACAGCGGGCCAAAGCGCAGCGAGTCCATCACGGCAAGCGGACGCGCGCCCATGGTGAAGATGTCGCGCAGGATGCCGCCAACGCCCGTGGTCGCGCCCTGGAAAGGCTCAATGTAGCTGGGGTGATTGTGTGACTCGATCTTGAAGGCGCAGGCCCAGCCGTCGCCAATGTCGATGATGCCGGCGTTCTCACCCGGTCCCTGCACCACGCTGCCTGGTCCGGTGGTCCGCTCGCCGCGTGTGGGGAGCCGCTTCAGGTGCACGCGTGAAGATTTGTAGGAGCAGTGCTCACTCCACATCACGCTGTAAATGCCAAGTTCTGTTAGGGATGGGGTGCGGCCCAGGGCAGCCTCGATGCGCGCAGACTCTTCCGCCGTCAGGCTGTGCTGCTTCAGTAGCTCGGGAGAAATGCTGGCCGGTGCGGGC
>DASVAI010000476.1:0-4121 GCA_036376445.1 Acidobacteriaceae bacterium | reverse complement strand
GACACCGGAAGAGCCGCCGGTGCCGCGGCGGAAGCCGATGATGCGCTCCACGGTTTTGAGATGGCGGAAGCGCCAGAGCTGGAAGTACTCCTCGACATCGACGAGCTTCTCGCACATCTCGTAAGCTTCCCAGTGTTGCTTCGCGTCGCGGTAGATCTCGCGGAAGATTTCGACCAGCCCTTCGTTGCGGACGTGCGGCGCGGACCAGTCGCGGCTGATGCATTCGGCGGGGATGTTGTAGCCGCGGCGGGCGAGATAGCGAAGGAACTCGTCGTAGAGGCTTGGGGATTCCAGGGTGCGGCGGAGGTCTTCGTAGATGGGCGTGGCGTGCGCGAAAACTTTCAGTGTGTCGGGATTTTTATTGCCGAGCAGGAACTCGAGCTTACGGTACTGAAAAGACTGAAAACCGGAGGCATTGCCGAGGACGCCGCGAAATTCCATGTACTCGGAGGGGGTGAGGGTTTCAAGCACGGCCCACTGATCGAAGAGCTGCATCTGGATGAGCTTGACGCGGGAGAGGATTTTTAGCGTGGGCGGAAGCTTGTCGCGGCGAATGTGGTCGATGGCGGCGGAGAGTTCGTGGATGATGAGCTTTATCCACAGCTCGGCGACCTGATGCTGGACGATGAAGAGCATCTCGTCGTGGTGCGGCGGGCTGGAGAGCGGATGCTGCTGCGCGAGCAGGCCTTCGAGCGAGAGATAGCCGAAGTAGCTGAGCTTGTTTGAGAAGTCGCTGACGATGCCGGGTTCGAGGGAGCGCTGATTTTTTTCTGCCATGTGCGGGGACCGCTTCCCTTCAGGATGACAGGAAATGGTAGCGCAGGACGCGAATGGCATGCGACCGCGACCGGCCGTATAGTGATTCTTCAACCATCATCCATAAAGCGAGGGCCTTTTTGCGCGACTGGTACCGTTCCCTGTCCTGCCTGCTGGTGTTTTCGGCGATGTGCTTCCCTGCTGCCCTGGCGCAGAGTGCGCCCCCAAACGCGGCCTCAAATTATGACCCGAGGCTTACGTTCGCTCCGCTGACGCTGCCCGATCCCGTGAATGCCTATCGCTCGAGCAACGGCGCACCGGGTCCACAGTATTGGCAGAACGAGGCGGATTACGACCTTCATGCAACACTCGATACCGAACACAAGCAGCTTCGCGCGACCGAGACGATCATCTACACGAACAACAGCCCGGATGCGTTGCCGAGTTTGTGGCTGCAGCTGGAGCAGAATATCTACCGCGCGGACTCGCGAGCACACACGCTGATGGCAGGGATGGAGCGGCCGCGGAGAAAGAGGAATGCTCCCGCGACGGATACGAATACCGCGCCGCAGAAGACAACGACCGAGGGATTCGTCTTCGATTCTGTGGAGATCGAGCAGGGGAAGCAGAGGACGAAGGCGGACTACCTGGTCAACGATACGCGGATGCAGATCCGGCTGGCGCAGCCGCTGAAGGCGCACGGACAGGTGAAGATCCACTTCGCGTATCACTATGAGATTCCGGGCGAGTGGGGCGGGCGGACGTCATGGGGCATGTCAAAGCAGGGAGAGATCTACGACATTGCGCAGTGGTATCCGCGGATGTGCGTGTATGACGATCTGCACGGATGGGATACGCTGCCATATCTGGGAAGCGAGTTTTACCTGGAGTATGGGAATTTTGACTACTCGGTGACGGTCCCGGCGAACATGCTGGTGGCCGGCTCGGGCGAGCTGGTGAATCCGAAGGAGGTGCTGACGAAGACGGAGATCGACCGGCTGGCGGGGGCACGCACGAGCGACAAGACGGTGTACATCCGCAGGGCGGATGAAGTAACGAATCCGGCGAGCAGGCCCAAACAAAGTGGCACGCTGACGTGGCGCTTCCAAATGGAGCACACGCGTGATGTGGTGTGGAGCGCGTCACCGGTGTTTGTGTGGGACGCGGCGCGGATGAATCTGCCGCATGGAAAAACGTCAGTGGCGATGAGCTTTTATCCGCCGGAGAGCGTAGGGCTGGATGCATGGGACAAGTCGACCGAGTATGTGAAGGACACGGTGGAGCACTTCTCGAAGCAGTGGTATCCCTACCCGTGGCCGGCAGCGATCAGTGTGGCGGGATTTTCGACGGGCATGGAGTATCCGGGGATTGTGTTCGACGGCATTCCGGACAAGGGCTCGTTTCTCTTCTGGGTGACGGCGCACGAGATCGGGCATGACTGGTTCCCGATGATTGTGGGATCGAACGAGCGACGACATGCCTTCATGGATGAAGGCTTCAACACCTTCATCGACATCGATGAATCCGCGATCTACGCGGGCGGCAAATACGGGCCGAAGCGCGACTCGGAGTACTCCGCAGGCGGCGAGCCGCCGGACACGATCCTGAAGGTGCTGGACAACCCTGACGCTCCGACGCTGATGGCTCCGGCGGATTCGTATGGATGGGCGCTGGGTCATCCCGTGAGTTATTTCAAGGGCGCGTATGGAATGGTGCTGCTGCGCGAGCAGATCCTGGGGCCGGAGCGTTTCGACTGGGCTTTCCGCAGATACATTCGCGACTGGGCGTTCAAGCATCCAGCGCCTTCTGATTTATTCCGCGAGATCGAGAGCGAAGGCGGAGAGGACCTGAGCTGGTTCTGGCGCGGCTGGTATCTGAACAACTGGAAGTACGATGTAGCCGTGGAGAAGATCGACGGGGCGAGCGCGACGATCATGAACCGCGGGCAGCTTGTGCTGCCGACTACGGTGGAGGCGACGTTTACGGACGGCGCGAAGGCGCGGGTACGACTGCCGGTGGAGACCTGGCTTTCGAGCGGGACCTATCGGTGGACGCCGGACAGCAAGAAGCAGATTGCGTTGGTGGTCGTCGATCCGGACCATCAATTGCCGGATGACGATCGCGCGAACAACACGGCGAAGGCGCAATAGATGATTGCCTGCGCTCGATTTCGTCTTCATACTGGAGCGCGATTTATGTTGCGATCGAAAGCGCTGCTTTTCGCAGCCGCAATTGTCACGAGCGTGAGTTATGCCACCGCACAGGGCGACCCGGCGCGTGAGCAGTCACGCTCGATGGTGATGACACAGTACGGGATTGTGGCAACCAGCCAGGCTGTGGCATCTCAGGCGGGCGCGGCGGTGCTGGCACGGGGTGGCAGTGCGGTAGATGCGGCGATTGCGGCGAATGCGGCGCTGGGCGTGATCGAGCCGATGATGAATGGCGTGGGCGGCGATCTGTTCGCCATCGTATATGACGCAAAGACGAAGAAGCTCTATGGGCTGAACGCGAGCGGATGGGCGCCGAAAGCGATGACGCTCGAGGCGCTGAAGGCCAAGGGCATTGTGCAGGAGATTCCGGAGACGGGCATCGATTCGGTGACGGTGCCAGGCACAGTGGCGGGATGGGACGCGCTGCGGCGGCGCTTCGGAAAGCTTCCGATGGCGGAAGATGTTGCGCCTGCAGCGGCGCTGGCACAGAACGGCATCGTGGTGCCAGAGACCGATGCGGAGAACTGGGCGATCTATGGTCTGCCATTTGGGGGCCCGCCGTTCGCGAGGAGCCCGGGCTTTGCGCGCGTCTTTCTGCCGGATGGGAAGGCGCCCGCGGCAGGACAACTCTTTCGCAATCCGGATCTGGCGGCAACGCTCAGGCGCATTGGCGAGCATGGACGCGACGGCTTCTACAAAGGCGAGACGGCGGAGGCGATGCTGAAGCTCTCTGAGGAGCAGCATGGCTTCCTCACGGCGGAGGATCTCGCGGATTTTCAGCCGGAGTGGGTGGAACCGGTGAGCACGACGTACCACGGCTGGACGGTGTGGGAGATGCCGCCGAACGGCCAGGGAATCGCGGCGCTCTCGATGCTGAACATCATGGAACGCTTTCCTATTGCAACGTGGGGGCACAACAGCCAGAAGGCGCTGCATGCGGAGATTGAAGCGCAGAAGCTGGCGTATGCGGACATGAAGGCATATGTGGGCGATCCGGCGGCTTCGCGTATTCCGGTGGAGCAGTTGATCTCGAAGGACCTTGCGGCAAAGCGCGCGGCGACGATTACCGACCGTGCTGAGTGCCATCCTGTGGCGTCCGATCTGACAAAGCAGCTTGCGCGGCTAGCGAGCGATACGACGTATCTGGCGGTGGTG
>DASVAI010000469.1:0-3245 GCA_036376445.1 Acidobacteriaceae bacterium | reverse complement strand
TCGAGCAGGCGGTAGGTGAGCTTGTAATGCGCCGTGGGCGCCGCGGTTGATTTCTCCTGGGCGATCAAAGCGATGGGAGAGAGCGCGATAGCAGCGAGCGCGGCGGCGGCGATTTGTTTCAGCGAAGGCATGGACTGTTTCTCCTGTTCTGTGGAGCAACTACTGCATGGATTGCGGACTCTGCGGCTCGGAAAGCGCTGCGATGCGGACCGGCTTGATGCTGAGCGGGGCGTTTTCAATCAGCCCTGGGGCGGCGGCGGCGAGCGCTTGGCGGGCCTGTTGCGGATGCTCGAATGCGAGCCGCAGCATAGCGTTTTCTTCAGCGGTCAACGGCGTGGGTGAGGGGAATGTGCGGTTGCGCGCGATTGCCGGTAAGGCCCTGGGTTCACTATGGCGAGTGAACTTCGCGTTATGGCGAGGGACGGCATTTATCGATGGCGAAGAGGCGATTGCCGGTGGCGGCGCACTCGCGATGGGAGCCGCAGGCTGTTCCTGTTTCGGTGTGGGCGACGTGGGATGCAGCAGGAAGGCGACGAGGAGTGTCGCGGCTGACAGCGCGGCGGCTGCGGGCCACAGCACGCGTCGCGGGCGAGGGTTTGTTGCGGCGGCGCGGGCCATGATGCGGGCACGGAGGGACGGGTCGGGCTCGGCGCTGGTGTACGCGGCGAGTGCCTGGTCCAAGATCGAGTCCTCGGGTATGGCGTCAAGTTCGTCGCGGTCAGCGGGCATGACGGGCCTCCGTGGTGACAAGCTTCTGCTTCAGCAGCGCGCGCGCTCGCTGGATGCGGGTGCGCACAGTGCCCTCAGGAATGCCGAGCGCGACACCGATCTGCGCGGAGGTCATCTCCTCCAGCGTGGAGAGAACGAGCGGCTGGCGCAGATCTTCGGGAAGTGCATCGATGAGGCGATGGATGCGCGCGATGCCATGATCGGACACAACGGTAGTCTCCGGTGAATGATCTGCCGCGCTGATGGTGTCGAGTTCCATGCTTCCCTCCTCTCTGGGCGAACGGCGTTGCAGATCCCGGGCCAGCCGCCATGCAACGCGGGCAATGTAGGCGCGCTCATCCTCCAAGGCGCGCCAGGCGCGCTTGCGGTAGAGGCGCAGGAAACACTCCTGTGCGACGTCATCGGCATCGGCGCGATTGCGGAGCAAGGCCCAGGCGACGCGGAAGGCGAAGCGCAGATTGCGTTCGACGAAGGCTTGAAAGTGGGCTTCGTCTGCGCGTGAGTCCGCCTGGGGCACAGCCGCGCCCTCCCTCCAAACGTGTGTGGTGGCCAATTCCATCCGCCGTAATTCTCGATTCACTGGCTAAGACGAGCGGGCGGGGCGGTGTGTTCGGAAATATTTATGTCGACCGGAACTGGTTGGCGCGCTGGAACTCGTTCTCGAGAGCCGGGGTCCGGAGCTCCTGGCGGAGACGAGCGATGCGTCGCTCGAGCGCGAGCAGCGCGCGCTCCACGTGTTCGGCGTTGGTGAGGGCGATGTCACGCCACATCGAGTAGGGGCTTGAGCCGAGGCGCGTCATCTCGCGCATGGCACGCCCGCCGATGGCGCGGAGGTCGGCATCGGCGCCGAACTCGTCTTCAAACAGCGCGGTGAGCGCAGTGGAGAGGAACTGCGGCAGGTGGCTGACCCAGGCGAGCAGCTCATCGTGGCGGCGCGCGTCCATGTCCATCGTGGGACAGCCGAAGGACTCGATGAGCGCGCGAAATTCGGCCGCCGCGGCTGCAGCCTGGGGCGACGGAGACCACGAATCTGGGGGAGTGAAGAGCCAGACAGCGTTCTGAAAGAGAGATGCGTCGGCGTTCTGCGCGCCGCTCACTTCCTTTCCGGCCATGGGATGGCCGGGCAGGCATGCGGCGCGGCTGGGCTGGTTGTAGAGGCGAGCCGCGGCTTCGGCAATCTGCTGCTTGGTGCTGCCGACATCGGTAAGAAGCTGATGCGGCGCGAGGACCGGGGCGAGCCTCTCCATCCATTCGAGGATGGAGAGCACGGGCCCGGCGAGGACGATCAGGTTGGCTTCCTTTGCCGCAGCGATCGGGTCAGTCGCAGCGGAGTTTAGGGCGCCGCGCTCGAGGGCGGTGTGGAGTGCGCCGGGATCGCGGTCCCATCCGGCGATCTCGCCGGAGAAGCCGTGTGCGCGCAGTGCGAGCCCCGTGGATGCGCCGAGCAGACCGGTACCGACCATGAAGATGCGCTCGATCATTGCAGCGTTAGCTTACCGTGCCAAGCGAGGGGGATAGGAGATCTGAAGATATTACGGTTCTATGAAAGTCGTCTAACAACGTTTTGAAAAGCCGGCGCTTCTTATCACGGGACGATCCAGCATCGATCGTTCCTTTGGGGCTGTCCTCTCCCAACTTTTTCTTCTGCCAGGAACATGGGTTCGTATGCAAGAGTGTCTATGGACCGATATTTGCTGGCGGTGCAGGATCGCCATTGTTGCGCTTGTGTGCGCGGTAGCTCTCTATTCGAGCGGATGCGGCAGCACCGCGAACAATACCCCTCCACCAGCGCCGATGCCGACCGCGAACCTCCAGGCGGCGAAAGGTCAAATCACAGCTGGAGAATCCGTGGTGCTCACCTGGAAGAGCAGCAACGCGGAGAGTGTGACGATCACCCCGAGCGTCAGCACGACGGCGCTGCCGCTGTCGGGCTCGGCCACCGTGAAACCGGCGAAGACGACCACGTATCAGATGACCGCAAGCGGAACGGGGGGAAGCGCCTCAGCGTCCGTGACTGTTTCGGTGGCGGCGGCTCCGCCTCCAGCGCCCAGCGTCACGCTGAGCGCATCGCAGTCGACAGTGGCCAGCGGCGGCACAGTAACGCTGACGTGGACGAGCAGCAATGCTACGAGCGTGAGCATCGATCCAGCGGTGGGGACGACGACACTGCCACTGAACGGATCGGCTCCGGTTATTCCGGGTGCGACAACGACCTACACGATCACGGCAACGCAGGGTAGTCAGACGGCGAAGGCCTCCGTGATAGTGACGGTGCTGGCGACGGGCACGACGGCTTCGCCAATCAACCACCTGATCGTCGTGATTCTGCAGAACCACTCCTTCGATAACCTGTTCGGCACCTATCCGGGAGCGATGGGGCTCGATCCGAATGCACCGAGTTACAAGCAAGCGGACGCGAGCGGGACGATTGTTTCGCCGAGCTTGCTGACAAGCCTCACAACGGCTGACCTGAACCATGACCAAGTGTCGTACACGGCGGCTTACGACGGCGGCAA
>DASVAI010000456.1:0-4125 GCA_036376445.1 Acidobacteriaceae bacterium | reverse complement strand
GTCGTTCCATCCGAAGTCGGCAGGAAGACAGTAGAGATGAGAGCGGTGCTCGCCCTTTGCTGAGCGCGGCTCCAGCACGGCGTAATCCACCGAGATGTTTTCGCATTGCGGATAAAGCTCGGCGAAAACGTTATCGAACGCGGGTGTACCGTGGGCCGCAGCGACCTGCTCGAGCAGGGGCGCGGTCTCCGGCAGATGTTCGCGCATGGCATTTGCGAGAGTGCGTGCGCTCCATAGAAAGATTCCGCTGTTCCAGCAGTAATTACCGGCAGCGACGAATTCTTCTGCTTTCTCCTGGTTCGGCTTTTCGGTGAAGCGGCGGACGCCCCGGATTCCCGGCTGAATCACTGCTCCGGTTTCGATGTAGCCGTAGCCGGTTTCGGCACGCGTAGGCACCACGCCGAGCACCACAATATTTGGGCCGCCCGCAGCGAGAGCGATACCACGGCGCAGGGTGGCTACGAACTGCTCTTCATTGCCGATGACATGATCGGCAGGGAAGACGCCGAGCACTACGTCCGGCGATGACTTTTCGAGCAGGAAGGCAGCCAAGCCGGCAGCCGGGGCGGTGTTGCGGGCTGCGGGCTCGCACAGCACCTGCTCCGGTGGAACCTCGTCGAGCTGAACACAGATGGCCGGCGAGAGGAGATTGTTGGTGATGACCCACGCGTTGCGCGCGGGAGAGAGCGGCAGCAGGCGATCGAGCGTGCGCTGGATCATTGTCCGCTCACCGTCTAGCGCCAGCACCTGCTTGGCCCGGGCCTTGCGACTGCGCGGCCAAAAGCGGGTACCGCTGCCCCCGGCCAGGATGATGGGGCGGAACTCGGGATTCTGGGACATCGTTTCGCCTATGGTAATGGACAGGAGCGCCGGCCTGCGTCATCGGCCTACAACTGGAGTGGGGATTCCGGCTGCCACTTGAGTGCGAGCTTCGCGGCATGCAGACAGGGAACTGACCAGATCGAAATGCTCATGGAGGAAGCATCAGGGCCGAAGCTCATCACCGGCCCCTAATGTCCTGAGCTAGAAACGAGCCACAAACGTGCGCAGGCGCTCGAATCCTTCCTCCACATCCTTGTGCGAAACCGCATAGGAAAGGCGGATGTGTTGCGAAGTTCCGAACGGCTCACCGGGCACGACGACGATGCCTGCTTCATGCAGCAGGCGAGTGGTGAGTTCCGTCGGCGAGGCGATCCCGGATTTCTTCAGCAGCCCACTGACATTCGGATAGGCATAGAAAGCGCCCTCCGGCATGGTGCAGGTGAGGCCCGGGATGCTGCGCAGCCCGGCCACAATGGTGTCGCGCAGGCGGATGTAATCCGCGCGCATCTCCGAGACGCATTCCTGCGAGCCGGTGAGCGCAGCGATGGCTGCCTTCTGCACCATGGCGGCCGTCGAGGAGGTGGACTGCGACTGCAGCTTGCTCATCGCAGAGATGATGGGCTTGGGCCCGAGCGCGAAGCCGGCGCGCCATCCGGTCATGGCGTAGGTCTTGGAGAGCGAACCGAGCACGATGACGTGCTCCTTTGCCTCCGCGACCGATGCGCCGGAAAATGGCGCTTCATTGAAGATCAGATAGGCGTAGCACTCGTCGAGCAGCAGGTAGATGCCGCGGCTGTGGGCGAGGCGGACGATGCGCTCGAGATCGGCGCGCGAGATGACGGCGCCCGACGGGTTGGACGGCGAGTTGAGGATGATCGCTCTCGTTCGTGGAGTGATGGCGCGCTCCACTGCCTCGGCCGTCACACGGAAGTTCTCGCTCTCGGAGGTCTCAAGGTAGACAGGCTTGCCGCCGGCGTACTGAATGATGTCCTTGTAGGAGACCCAGTAGGGCACCGGCAGAATGACCTCGTCACCGTGATCGATCAGTACTTCGATGGCATTGAAGAGAGCGAGCTTGCCGCCTGTGGTGAATACCGCCTCTTCTGGCGCGTAGTTAGTCCCGAAGTCGCAGGCGTGGCGCTCGACGATGGCCTTGCGGACTTCCGCGATGCCGGAGACGACGGTGTAGCGCGAGAAGTTGGCTTCAATCGCGGCGATGGCCGCGTCCTTGATGTGGCGCGGCGTGGCGAAATGGGGTTCGCCCGCGCCAAAGTCAACCAGCTTTGCGCCCTCGGCGCGCAGTTTGGCGGCTGCCGCGGTAACGGCCATGGTGGCGGAGATCTCGATGCGCCCAATGCGCTCGGAGAGCTTTGGCGCGGTGGACTTTTTCGCGTCGGTAAGAGTGGCGGTGGCGCTCATGCTTCTAGTTTACAGGGCGGATTGCGAGGGGATTCCTGATTTTGGGTCAGCCTACCAGTTGTAGGGATATTCGCTGATCCAATGGAAGCCTCGGTGGGTGAGCAGAAATCTCTGCTCGTCAAACCGTGACAACCGGATAACGGTCGGGCGATTGCCCAGTGTTCCAATGAAGATGAGGTGTTGCGCATCGGGCCGCTGCCATGCAAATGCGGCCGGCGCATTGGTCATGGCATCGTGCAGCTTGAAGCGAAACACGATGCGCCGCCACAGCGGCCACTGCGCAGGCGCGGCTGTGGACTCGATCTCCGGAGTGTTAACGTCTGTGGCCATGTGCGCTTCACTGTATCGAAATGGGCGGCTGGACGCCTCCGCCAAATCGGAGCAGTTTGCTCGGTTTGCGCCAGAGATTTCTATAGGCAATCGGATTCCTGCCGTGGTTTACTGACACGAATTCCAGGCAATTTACCTGGCAGGGGCATCTTCCATGAATTTGTTTCGTCGAATTTCTTGCCTTCTCTGCTCTTCCTCTGTTGCTCTGTTGCTCGTGCCCGCCGCCGGCGCGCAGACAAAGCCGGATGCGGACATAATCGAGATGCAGCATTATGTTCTGACCGTCGATAAGGTGACCCGGTTGGGCGATGTGCTGCAGGACATGGCGCAGTTGGCGCAGAAGAACCCGCAGCTTGCCTCGACGATGGAATCCGATTCCGACAAAGAGAATGGACAGGAAGACCTGGACGGGATGGCGCGGCGTTTCTCGGCGCATCCGGAAGTGGTCAGCGTTCTCAAGTCGCACGGATTCACTCCGCATGAGTTTGCCCTGTGCCAGATGGTCGTTTTTCAGGCGGCATTTGCAGAGGCTGCAAAGCAGGCAGGAGCTGACCCCGCAAAGCTGGCGTCGGATGCCCATGTGAATCCCGCGAATCTGACGTTTGTCGAGCAACACAAAGCCGAGCTGGATGCAATGAAGGCGAAGACCGAACCGCCCAAGGGCAACGACAGCGACAACTAAGGCGCTAACGCTGCCGCTTCGCCAGCAGCTTTGCGACGCGCTCCAAGTCGGCCTCCGTGTCGACGCCGATGGTCGTGTAGGGAGTCTGCTCCACGTAGATGGGGATGTTGTGGGCCAGGAGGCGTAACTGCTCGAGCCGCTCCGTTGCTTCGAGCGGATGCGGCGGCAGATGGGCGAAGCGCTCGAGTGCTGCGCGACGGTAGGCATAGAGGCCCAGGTGCTTGCGGTAGGTGACGCTGTCGGCGGCGTCGCGATGGAAGGGAATGGTCGAGCGGGAGAAGTAGAGGGCGCGGCCGTCTTCAGCAAGCACGACCTTCACCGCGTTTGGGTCGGCGATCTCTTCGGGCGTGCAGGCCGTCCAGAGCGTGGTGACCTGCGCGTCGATGCCGGCTCGATCGAAGGGCGCGAGCAGCGCGTCGATATGCGCGGGTTGCAGCATTGGCTCGTCGCCCTGAATGTTCACAACGATCTCGGACGGGATCTGCTGCGAGACGGCGTGCACCCGATCTGAGCCGCTCTGCAGATCGGGCGAGGTCATCATCGCTTCCCAACCGTGCTCGGCGGCAAGTGTCATGACTTCTGGGGAGTCGGTGGCGATGACGACGCGGTCGAGCCGTGGCGCGTCGAACGCGGCTTCGACGATCCACTGCAACATCGGCTTGCCGGCGATCTCACGCAATACTTTTCGCGGCAAACGCGTGGAGGCGAGGCGCGCCGGAATGACGGCGAGCGTGTGTATGGGTGGCATGAACTGTTTCATCTTCTGATGAGCGGCATGTTCCCGCAAGCGGCGATCGAGGGTATGCTTCTTCACATTGTCCGAATTGAGCCAGAGGGGACCAGAATTGATGCGCCTTAGCCGAATGCTGCCT
>DASVAI010000454.1:0-10787 GCA_036376445.1 Acidobacteriaceae bacterium | reverse complement strand
GGCCCGCTCTATACGCTGCTGAAAGCCGCAACCGCAATTGCACGCGCACGTGAAGCAACGGAAGCGGGCTACGACACGGTCCCGGTCTTCTGGATGGCGACCGAGGACCATGATTTCGCGGAGATCGCGCATGTGGAGCTGGCGGACGCCCGGGAATTGAACGGTCTGAAAACCGTCAGCATCGGACCTGCACCGGAGCCGCCGGTTTCAGTGGGCGGCATCCGGCCGGGGACGCAGATCGAGTCGGCGCTAGCCGAAGCGGAGGGAGTGCTGGGCGCGGGCGAGGTCATGACGCTGCTACGCGATGTTTACCGGCCGGACGTGACGCTGGCGGAGTCTTTTGGAAGCCTGATGGCGCGATTGTTTGCTCCATGGGGACTGATTGTGATGGATGCGGCAGGCGGGGAGTTCCACGCGCTGGGAGCAAAGGTTTTGGAGGCTGCAATCCGCGATGCCGACGCACTGCATACGGCATTGATCGAGCGCGACCGGTTGCTTACCGATCGCGGTTATCAGCCTCAGGTGAAAGTCGCGGCGAATTCGAGCCTGTTGTTTCTGTTGGACGAGCGTACGGGGGCAAGACTGCCGCTTCGCCGTATCCGGCAAGGCAATGGTCCGGAATGGAAGGCCGGCGCACGGCGCTTCAGTCCGGATGAGCTGTGCACGATTCTTCAAGTATCACCTGAGCGATTCAGCCCGAATGCGCTGCTGAGGCCGGTATTTCAGGACGCGATCCTCCCAACGTCCGCCTATATCGGCGGGCCTGCGGAGATTGCGTACTTTGCCCAAACGGAAGTGGCGTACCGGGCGATTTTGGGCCGAAGCACTGCCGTTTTGCCGCGCCTTTCCGCAACGCTGCTGGAGTCGAAGATCGCCACGGCAATGGCGCGGCACGAATTGGCTCTGCCGGATGCGTGGACCACAAAGGATGCGCTGGCACAGCGGATGGGTGCCCGTGCCCTGCCGATTGAAGGCAAACGGAAGTTGGCAGCGGCGGGGAACTCGCTGGACCGCGAGTTGACAGCGGTCACCGAGTGGATGGCTGCGATGGATGTCGAGCTGGGCCGCTCGGCGATCACAGCGGCATCGAAGATGCGCTACCAGATGAATCGGCTGCGTCGGTTGGCTGCCCGGCATCAAGCGGAGAAGGAGACCAGTCTGGCGCGACATGCGCTAGCTATCAGCCAGGCTGTGTATCCGGGTGGGCACCTGCAGGAACGGGTGGTGGGTGGCATTCATTTTCTTGCAACCCAGGGGACAGGGCTGCTGGGGCGGCTGGTGCAGGCTGCTGCGGATGCTTGCCCGGGACACCGGCTGCTCCCGCTTTGATATGCCGCTGGGCCTGACCCGACAAGGCAGGAAACCGCTACAATGGTGAGCCATGGCGAAACAGATGAGCGCATTCGAAGTGACCTGCCCGGACTGCGGGGCGATCCTGAAAGTCGATCCGGAGACGCGCTCGGTGATCGGGCACAAGTCGGCCCCCCGCAAGCGGACCTTTGAGGATTTTGAGGCGGCTGGCCGCGCACTGCGTGAGCAGGAGGAGCGGAAGGAGAGCCTGTTCCGGCAGTCCATGGAGACCGAGCGCAATAAGAAGGACGTTATGGAGCGCCGTTTTGCGGAAGCGGTGAAGCGCGCAAAGGACGATCCGACTACCGGCAAGCCGATACGGGATTTCGACCTGGATTGATGTGCGGGACCTGCCTGGGATTGCTATAGGCGGGTGATCTGCATCCCATAGAGGGCCCGCCGCGGAGTATCATCCGCGAGACCAAAGAGGAAAGGATCGAGATTCATGGCGAAGGAAATTTCGAAGATGGCGGACAGACTGCGCGACTCACTGGACGACACCCTGCCCGGCGGCACAGGCGCGTGGACGCGGGGACTGGCCGCAGGATCGCTGCTGACGGGCGCGGTGCTGCTGGCAATGGGACGGCGGCGGGCCGGACTCGCCGTAACAGCGGCGGGATCGCTGGTAGCACTGCTGGAAGAGTCGGACGCTGTGCGCGAGGTGTGGGAGAATTTGCCGGACTATATACAGACAGCGCAGGAGGCACTGGGCCGGTTTGAAGGGTTTGTGCAGGATCTAGCGGAACAGGGCGACCGGATCCGCCGCGTGATCCGCGAACAGGCGCGCGCCTAGCGGACTGGCCGTCCGAAGCAAAGGCGCCTGCGGCGCGTTTCGCGGGGTTCGTTCCCTCTGGTCGCTCACGTTGTCGAGGCGGCTACACGGGCAAAAACCAGATTGCTCCACCTGTCGCGTGTGTCAGTTGGTGCGCTCGACGAGATAGCACGCCACTGCTTTGAGCGGCTCGGCCTCCTCTCCGAAGGCCGCGAGCTCCCGGAAAGCCTCATCGATCAGCTTTTTCGCGTCGGCCATGGAAGCGGGAATGCCGCGTACCGCGGGCCAGGTCGCTTTACTGCTGGCCGCGTCCTTCCCTGCCGTTTTGCCGAGCGAGGCGGCGTCTCCAGTCATATCAAGGACATCGTCCACGATCTGGAATGCAAGGCCGGCCTTCGTGCCGAAATTGTTGAGTGCGGTGATCTGTCCGGGAGCGGCACCGGCGAAGATGCCGCCGCTGACGATGCTGACGCGTATCAGCGCGCCGGTCTTAGCGCGATGAATGGCCAGCACGGAGTCTTCCGTCGGGCTGGAGTGTTCACCCTCGAGGTCCAGGACCTGGCCCCCGATCATGCCGTCGACGGTGCCCGTGGCCTGGGCAATCAACTGCACGATGTGGATAGCGGACTCAGGCGGGCAGGGGAGCTGGCCGAGCACGGAGTAGGCGAGCGTCTGCAGCGCGTCACCTGCGAGGATCGCGATGGCCTCTCCATAGACGACGTGGCAGGTAGGTTTGCCGCGACGCAGATCATCGTTATCCAGAGCAGGCAGATCGTCGTGGATGAGCGAGTAGGTGTGGATCATCTCGATCGCGGAGCCGAGGTCTTCCACGCCGGTCGGGTATGCGCCATCGTTCGCCACCATGCGTGCAGCTTCCATGCAGAGGATGGGACGCAGGCGTTTTCCGCCGGCGAAGACGCTGTGCCGCATCGCGCGATGAATCGAGACGGGAACCTGCTCGGCGGAGGGCAACAGGCGCTCGAGCGCCTGGTCAGTGCGTACGGCACCGCTCTCCAGCAGTGCGCGAATCTCGGTCTGCATTGCAGAGATCATACCTGAGCTTTCGATGATGTTTGGACTTGCGGCACTGCTCGCGCGTACTCAGGAGGGCGAGCGGAGCGATCCATTATGCTTGGCATGGCTCCGGCAAGAGAACGGAGAAAGGACCAGACTTCTTGCGCATCCTGCTGCACGGGATCAATTACTCGCCAGAACTGACGGGGATCGGGAAGTACTCCGGTGAATTGGCCGAGTGGCTGGCTGGCCGGGGACATGGCGTGCGCGTGGTGACGGCGCCGCCCTATTATCCGGCGTGGCGCGTGCGCCGGGATTATCGCGCATGGAGCTACAGGACAGAGGCGGGCTCAAGCCCGGATGAGGTCCGCGTGTACCGCTGCCCCCTCTATGTGCCGCGGCGGCCTTCCGGCAAGACACGGCTGCTGCACCTCGGATCCTTCATGCTGAGCAGCCTTCCCATCATGCTGTCGCAGGCACAGTGGCGGCCGGATGTGGTGCTGGCCGTCGCGCCATCGCTGATGTCTGCTACGGCGGGCGCGGCAACGGCGCGGATGGCTGACGCAGTGGCGTGGCTGCACGTGCAGGATTTTGAGGTGGATGCGGCCTTCGGATTGGGGCTGCTTGAAAGCCATGGACGCGCGCACCGGACCGCCGAGGCGCTGGAGCGGCAGGCGATGGGCCTGTTCGATTACGTTTCTACTGTCTCTGAAAAAATGCTGCAGCGCCTGCCGGAGAAAGGTGTTCCGGCAGAAAAGGCTACATTATTTCCGAACTGGGTGGATACGGATGCGATTCGACCGCTGTCCGGACCAAGCAAGCTGCGGCAACATCTAAAGCTTGGGCCGGAACGCATTGTGCTGATGTATGCGGGCAACATGGGGATGAAGCAGGGACTGGAACTGCTGCCGCCGCTGGCACGCGAATTTGCGCCGGACCCGCGGATTCATTTCATCTTCTGCGGTGATGGAGCATACCACGCGCAGCTTGCCGGGCTGGTGCACGGTGCTGCGAATGTGACGATGCTTCCCTTGCAGCCTTTCGATCGGCTGAACGATCTGCTGAATGTTGCGGACATCCATCTGTTGCCGCAAAGGCCGGATGCGGCCGATCTGGTGATGCCTTCGAAGCTGACCGGTATGTTGGCGAGCGGGCGCCCAGTAATTGCTACAGCAGCGGCGGGCACGCAGGTGGCGCTGGCGCTGGAATCCTGCGGCATCGCCGTGCCGCCGCTGGACATGCCCGCGTTGCTCAGTGCGGTGCGCATGCTGGCGAACGATCCCACAACGCGCCATGCGATGGGCGCGGGGGCGCGCATGTACGCGGTGGAGCATCTAGGACGCGAGCGCGTGCTTGAGCGCTTCGAGGGGGATCTGCAGAATGCCGTTGTCTGCCACCGAAGCGCCGGGCGGCGGTGAGCAAATCTTCGACGTGCGCGCATGGTACCGTATGGCCTGAGGCAGTGCGTGACGAGCTCTCTGCCCAAAGAAATCTGTGACTCAGGCGGTGGCGTGAAGAAGGCACTGATTACCGGCATCACCGGCCAGGACGGCTCCTATCTGGCGGAATTTCTGATCGCCAAGGGCTATCAGGTCCACGGAATCAAACGGCGCACCTCGATGTTCAACACGGCGCGCATCGATCACCTTTATCAGGATCCGCATGCGGAAGGGCAGAAGTTGTTTCTGCACTATGGCGACCTGACCGATACATCGAGCCTGATCCATGTCATCCAGGAGGTGCAGCCGGATGAGCTGTACAACCTGGCGGCGCAGAGCCACGTGATGGTCTCGTTCGAGGAGCCGGAATATACCGCAAACAGCGATGCGATCGGCACGCTCCGGCTGCTGGAGGCGATCCGCACGCTCGGACTTGAGAAGAAGACGCACTTCTATCAGGCGTCAACATCGGAGATGTTCGGCCTGGTGCGAGAGACGCCGCAGCGCGAAACAACGCCCTTTTATCCCCGTTCGCCCTACGGTGTCGCGAAGCTCTATGCCTATTGGATCACGGTGAACTATCGCGAGTCTTATGGCGTGTATGCGTGCAACGGCATCCTGTTCAACCACGAGTCGCCTCGGCGCGGCGAGACGTTTGTCACGCGCAAAATCACGCGCGCGCTGGCGCGCATCAAGGTTGGACTGCAAGACAGGCTCTACCTGGGCAATCTGGATGCTAAGCGAGACTGGGGACACGCGCGTGATTACGTAGAGATGATGTGGCTGATGCTGCAACAGCCGCAGGCGCAGGATTACGTGATCGCCACGGGTCATCAATACAGTGTGCGCGAGTTTGTGGAGCGCGCTGCCGGACTGCTCGGGATCCAGTTGGAATGGAAAGGCGAAGGCGTACACGAGCAGGGAATCGATATCGAAGGCCGCGTGATTGTTGCAGTGGATCCTCGCTACTTCCGTCCGGCGGAGGTGGAGACGCTGCTGGGCGAGGCGTCCAAGGCGCGGCAGGAACTTGGTTGGGAGCCGCGCACTAGCTTCCCGGATCTCATATCTGAAATGGTGGCAGAAGACCTGAAGGAAGCCGAACGCGACGCGCTGGTGCACAAGCATGGCTTCAATGCATTTCGCTATCACGAATAGGTTGCGTGCCGATGAATCGAGATAGCAGGATTTTCGTTGCAGGCCATCGCGGGCTGGTGGGTTCTGCGATTACCTCATACCTGAAGCAGCAGGGCTTTGCGCGGCTGCTGCTGCGCGGCCGATCGGAACTCGATCTGCTGGATACGCAGGCGGTGAACGCCTTCTTCTCCGTGGAACGGCCAGAGTACGTATTTCTAGCCGCGGCCAAGGTGGGCGGCATCCTGGCAAACGATACCTATCCGGCAGATTTTCTCCGCGACAATCTTGTCCTGCAGACGAACGTGATGGAGGCCGGTCGGCAAGCAGGGGTGAAGCGGCTGCTGTTTCTGGGGTCGAGCTGCATCTATCCCCGGCTGGCGCCACAGCCGATCCGCGAGGAATACCTGCTTACCGGACCGCTCGAGGCGACAAACCGCCCATACGCATTGGCGAAGATTGCCGGGATCGAGATGTGCTGGTCGTATAACCGGCAATATGGCACGCAATACCTGGCGGCGATGCCTACCAATCTCTATGGCCCGCACGACAACTTCGACCTGAAGACCTCGCATGTGCTGCCTGCGCTGATGCGCAAAGTTGTGGAGGCGAAGACGGCGGGACGCAACTTCATCGATGTGTGGGGAACAGGAATGCCGCGGCGTGAGCTGCTCTACAGCGAGGATCTGGCGGAAGCCTGCGTGTTCCTCATGCAGTTTCCGGAAGAGGAGTTTGAGCGCCTGATCAACACGGAGCATGCACCGCTCATCAACATCGGGAC
The DNA here is from genome assembly GCA_036376445.1 of Acidobacteriaceae bacterium. Taxonomy (GTDB): domain Bacteria; phylum Acidobacteriota; class Terriglobia; order Terriglobales; family Acidobacteriaceae; genus KBS-83. The sequence continues at coordinate 4,300 of DASVAI010000454.1, read as the reverse complement.
GGGCGAGGACGTGACGATTCGGGAACTCGCGGAACTGGTCGCGGGTGAGCTGGGCTTCCATGGTGAGCTGCGCTTTGACACAACAAAGCCCGACGGCACGCCGCGCAAGCTGCTCGACGTATCGCGCATCCATGCGCTGGGCTGGTATGCAAAGACAAGGTTGCCTGAAGGAATCCGCAAAACCTATGAGGCTGCGGAGGCGCAGCTCATCCCGTAGCGAAAGCCCGAGTGCGGCGCTCGCGGTACCAGATACCCGCAAAGATACAGATCCCGAGCAGGGAGACCGCACGGCCAATCCAGATGTCTGGAGTGGTGCGCCAGCGAATATCGACGCGAGATCGGCCCTGCGGGACAGCAATCGTGATGAGGCCATCATCGCGCCGCAGGCTCTGGAGGAGTAATGCGTCATCGCGGCGGATTGTCCAGGCGGGATAATCCATGAGGCGGAAGACAGCATAGCCGGCAGCGGGTGTGTCGATGAGGACATCGCGATGTTCGGACGACCATTGTGTCACTGTGACGGTGGCGTGACGTTCGGCGCTCGCATCGGCCTGGTACTCAGGATTCTGCACTTTGCCGCTGTCCGGCTCTTCGGCTCTGGGAGTGACGAGCACGCGCACCTCGGGCATGTCCTGCACGATTTCGGCGTTGTCGTCGTCGCGGGGAGTGTATTCGTCCGTACCCTCCTGACCATCGCCATCGTGCATTCGAGTGAGTTGGGCAGAGACATTGTCCTCCTCATCGCAATACTGGTGGAAGGGACGCGTACAGAAAACGATCGAGAAGGTGCATACCGCGACTGCCAGCACGGGGAGCATTGTGCCGCGCGTGTAGCGGGACAGGCTCCCTGCGATAAATAGAGCTGCAACAGGGGCCAGGACGAGGAGCCATCGCCAGGGAAACTGCAGGTAGGCAAGCTGCGGTGTGAAGCGCCATAACCATCCGCTGACGGACAGGAGCAGCAGCAGGATCAGCGGGACAAATGATGCGAGCCAGAGCAGGGACCGCTGCCTGAGCGCGTCGCGCCACGCGGCGATGGAGGCAAACGCGATCGCAAGCAGCACACATGCAATGACCGACGCTGAGTGGAGTACCGCATCGTGGAACGGCTCGCCGCTGCGATGGAAGAGAAAACTGTCCTGGAAGCGCATGTCCGGGCCTATGGCGCGGGCGATCTCAACCCAGCGCTCCTGGTATGCGGCAGGGACAAGATAGAAGCCGGCCAGTATGAGGCCGATCGCAGTCGCAACTGCCATCCGGAGCGGAGCGCGCCAACTGCGCTCGGATGCGAGCCGCAGCAGCGCAATCCAGAGCAGGGCATAGCACGCCATTACGCCGGAGGGCGCGTTCACCAGCCAGATACCGGAAATCGTCGCGGCGAGAGCGACGATTGGGGGCAGTGGCCGCACCGCAAACGACAACAATAGCGGAACGAGCGCCGCGGCCACGAGCTCTCCATAGGCTGTGCGTTCGTAAGCGACGAAGAGCATGTATGGGTTCGCGATGTACAGGCATGCCGCGGCAGTGGCTCCGACAGGTGAGAGCCATGGCTCCGCGAATTGCCGCATCGCGAGCCCTGCGGAGAATAAGCAGATAGCAGTGAACAGCCATGGCGCAGCGTGCCACCCGAAGATGAGGCCGAGAGCTGAGCCGAGCATCCATGAACCGGGTGGATAGAAGATGAATCGCGGCTCGCCGGCGCCGAAGTTTGCCGATGTGGCCCAGTGCGGATAGAAGAGACCGGCGTGCCAGGCGCGCGCAACTTCCAGCCAGGATACGAAGTGGAAATCGAAGTCGTGGCCGCACGACGGGCCTCGCACGAGCAGCACGGCGGTGGCGGCAAGCGTGGTTACGAGCAGCGCAGTAACGGATAACGCGCGTGTGCGCTTCGGCGTCACGGGATGAGGCGCAGCGTATGTTCCGTTGCTGCGTTGACGGCCGCCGGGGTGAAGGGAAGCGGGAAGGTGGTGGCGTTGTACCAGGCGGCCCATTGGTCGCGATAGTAGGGGCTGACCGGGTCGCCCGACTGTCCCATGACGATGTTCTCGGTGGAGTCGTCCACGTTGCTCCAGTCCATGGTGAAGCGCTGGGAGGGACCGAAGTCGCGGCCTACCTGCTTCACGGTCGTGGTGTCTCCGGACTGCGGATGCGGCCGGATGCCCGTCCAGCCAAAGAACGGGATCATGCCGTAGAGCGGATGCGGGAGCGCGATGGTGTGCTCATCGCCGTAGCGCCAACTCTTCAGCGACAGAGGCGCGTGGCGCTGATCGAGTCCGCGTGCCACCGCGGCCGCGAGCAGATCATCCCAGCTTGCGTACTGCTTGGGCAGCCATGCCGGCGGCATGTTGGTGACAAGCTGCTCCTCGGCATAGGCGCTCTCCGGCCATTCGTACAGCTTCCAGTCATTGCCGAGTCTGGGCTCGAGCAGCAGGGGCCACAGTGCGTCGCGTGCGGCGGTCACGATGGCAGGCGCGGGCTCATTGGTGTGCATCACGCCGTCCCAGGAGCGCAGGATATCTGCTGCAGCGCGCAGGCGAGACGACGGACGATGCGCGTGATCGATGGCGTAGGCGAAGCGCTGCGCGAGTTCGTGGTCCAACTCGGAGTTGATGTCGGTCTGCAGCCGCAGCATGTCGGGAGTCGTCAGTTTTTCGTGACTCGCGAGCCACTTCCAGATGCGCTCGTTGCGGTAAGGGGAGGCCCACTCGAGCGAGAGGGGAGTGGGGTAGCCGTCGGGGGTGATGCGGGAGTTGGCGGTAGCGAGGATGCCGCCCGGTGGGTCGAGCGAGGCAGGCAGAGTGGAGAAGGGGATGACGCCCTGCCATTCGTGGGCGCCGTCGGTGATGGGCACGCCGACTAGTCCGCCGGGGCGTTGGGGTATATGGCCGATCGCCTGATAGCCGATGTGGCCCTGGTCGTCGGCGTAGACGGTGTTGAGGGTGGGCGCCCACCAGTGGCTCATCGCGGCCTCGAAGTCCTGCCAGTTGGCGGCGGTGTTGAGCTCGTAGATGGGAATGCCGCCGGCGAACTGTGGATCGTAGACGGTCCAGCGCAGCGCGATGGTACGCGACTCATGGGGCATCAGCGAGGAGATGACCGGACCGTGCGCGGTGCGGAGCACGTCGAAGTCCTGGTTCTGGCCGAATCGTACCTGGATGGTCTCGTGGTCGCGCTCCATTGGCCGCCATGCATTGCCGTCCCAGTATTCGCCCTGGGCGTTGGTACGCTCCACGTAGAGGTCCTGCGTATCGCCGTACATGGCGGTGAAGCCCCAGGCGATATGGTCGTTGTGGCCAGCGACGACCAGGGGCACGCCGGGCAGGGTGACACCGGCGGCATGGAAGCCGGGGGCGCGCAGATCGGCCTCGTACCAGATGCCCGGCACGGAGTGGTTGAGGTGCATGTCATTCGACAGCAGCGGGCGGCCCGATGCGGTGTGCGCTCCGCTGACGACCCACTCGTTGGAGCCGGGGATGCAGCCGCGGCAGGGCGCGGGTGCGCCGAAGGTGGTGCGGAGGCGGGCGAGATCGCCAGCGGTGGCGCGGAGGGCCTGGTCGTCCTCGTCAGGTGGCGGAGGGGGGACATCGACGGGCGGTTTACTTAGATCCGGCAGGGCTTGTGTGGGCGGATGATCGCGCCAGGAGCCGGTGGGATAGAGGCCGGCGGCGAGCGTGGGGCCGATGCGGCGCGTGATCGCCTCGCGGCTGAGCTTGGTGGGCCACTGCTGATCGAGCGTCTGGACCATGCTCAACACGATGAGCACGGAATCGACGGGCTGCCAGCGACGGGGCTGGTAATTGAGCAGCCGGAACTCCGCGGGCAGCGCATCGGCATCGTTGATGTAGGCGTTCACGCCCAGCGCGTAGTCCTCGAAGAGGCGGCGGTCGCTCGGCGAAAGGCTGGCGGTGATGCGCTCGGCGGTCTGGCGGAACTCGAGGACGCGCTGCGCGCGATCGTGCTCGACGAAGTTGCTGCCAAGTAACTCGGCCAATTCGCCGGCGGCGGCGCGGCGCATCATGTCCATCTGCCAGAGGCGGTCCTGCGCGGTGACGTAAGCCTGCGCGGCGATGAGGTCGTCGAGGGACGCGGCGGCGATGTGGGGAACGCCCTGATGATCGCGCTGGACGGTGACCGGCGCGATGACCGCAAGAGTGTGGCGGTCGCCGTCGAGCTGCGGAAGCTGCGCCTGCATGGCGCGACGCAGCCACAACGCTGCCGCTCCGGCGACGAGCGCCGCGAGAATGAGCAGCACGACGCTCGCGAGGACCAGCCGGAAGAGCCAGCTCCGGTTCCGACTCAA
>DASVAI010000427.1:0-2298 GCA_036376445.1 Acidobacteriaceae bacterium | reverse complement strand
GAAACAGTCCATGCCTTCGCTGAAACAAATCGCCGCCGCCGCGCTCGCTGCTATCGCGCTCTCTCCCATCGCTTTGATCGCCCAGGAGAAATCAACCGCGGCGCCCACGGCGCATTACAAGCTCACCTACCGCCTGCTCGAGGTTGGAGCGGACGGAAAAATCGCGAACAGCCGCACATACGTCACCCTTATCGGGACCGGCCAAGGCGAAAACGAGCCGGCAAAGATACGCGCTGGCGATAGGTTCCCAATCCCCATCAATAAATCGGGGGGCGGAACCGAAATTCAATATCAGGACGTCGGAATCGACATCGATACTCTTCATCCGCAAATACAGGATCGTGAGCTCAGCCTTCACGTCACCGCAGCATCCAGCAGCGTCGGCAAGCCAATACCCGTTGGCATCCCGAATGTGCCCGTCTTTCGTGAGACCCGCTGGGAGTCAAATGTTGTCGTCGCCCTCGACAAACCCACCCTCATCTTCAGTTCGGAAAACGTGACCGACACGGGCAAGCTGGAACTCGAGCTCACCGCGACCGAAATTCACTGATTCGATTTAGAGCGAGTGGCCTCCGCTCGCTCAATTTTTTTGGATGTATCCTGAAGCCCGCTTCCCTATAGAACGCGAGGCTAATTGTGGATTCCACCCGCCGCCCCATCTCAATCTGGATCATCGCCTTCCTCTATGTCGCAGTCGGCGTTGCGGGTTTTATCGGTCATTTCCACAGCCTGCTTGCTCGCGAACCCGACAGCATCATGATCGAACTCACGGAACTCGCCGCCATCATCGCCGGCATCTTCCTGTTCCTCGGACACAACTGGGCTCGCTGGCTGGCGCTCGCGTGGATCGCATTCCACGTCATCCTGAGCATCTTTCATCCGGTTCGCGAGCTCGTGATTCATGCCGTGCTTTGCGCACTGATCGCCTGGGGCCTCTTTCATCCTGGCGCCAATCGATACTTCGGCCGTGCCCGGTCTAGCTCACCTCCTGATGCGTTGTAAATCCAACGGGCTTTCTCCCCAGTTCAGCCCCAGCATCTTCGGCAGCAGGCCTGCGATTCGCCGGCCGCAGACGATACGAGATCACCAGCGTTATCCCAGCCACCACCAGCGGCTCCGCCGCGCGCAGCAGCCCATCGCCCGATTGGAAATGTGAATACGCGGCACTCACCACCACCACGCCAAACGCCGCATACGCCCACTCCTTCAATCGCGGCGCACCCGGCGCAAGCAGCACCGCCACGCCTAAGAGTTTCCCCACGCCCAGCAGATTGCCGAAGTAAGTTGGGTACCCAAGATGCGCCAGTGCATGCGCATAGCCCCGGCTGTGGCTCAAGGCAAGCCCGCCCGAAATACCCATGACTACCGCAAAGAATCCAGTCGCCGTCCAATATCCAACGAGTCGCTTCATACATCCTCCGCTGCACGGAAGACCGGAGGCTCAGCGGGTTTGTGACAGCGGCGCGATATGCGCAAGCTTCTCCGGATTCGTCACCAGGTAGATCGCCTGCACCCGCCCATCGCGAACCTCCAGCGTTAAGACCGAGAACGGCTCGCCGCCTCGATAGCTCACCACGCCGGGTTCGCCGTTCACCTCGACGATGCGCCGCATCATCAGGTCTCCTGACCCGAACTTCTTAATCCCGCCAAGCACCCCGCGCGCTACCTTGTCCGCACCTCGCACCGCATTCGGCACCGCCGGCCCCTTGCCGCCGCCATCGCTGTGCAGCACCACATCCTCGGCCAGCAGGCCCACCAGCCCATCCATGTCCCCGTTGGCCGTCGCCTGCAGAAACTGCCCCAGCAGGTCTTTCTGCTTCCGCCGCGACGCCCGGAACCGCGGCCGCATCGCGCTCACATGCTGCCGTGCACGCCGCAGAACCTGGCGGCAGTTCGCCTCTCTCAGCCGCAGCACCTCGGCAATCTCCGCGTACTCGTATTCAAAGACCTCCCGCAGCAGAAAAACCGCGCGCTCCACCGGCGTCAGCCGCTCCAGCAGGACCAGGAACGCCATCGAGAGCGTTTCGTCCACCCGCACCAGCGACAGCGGATCGCCCGCCGCATCGCTCACCAGCGGCTCCGGCAGCCACTCGCCGAAGTACTCCTCCCGCTGCACACGCGCCGACTGCAAGTGGTTGATCGAAAGCCGGCTGATGATCGTCACCAGGAAGGCGCGCGGCGACCGGATCTCCTCCGCCCCTGTTTGCTGCCAGCGCAGAAAGGTCTCCTGCAGCATGTCCTCCGCATCGGCCACGCTACCCAGCATCCGGTAAGCCACCGAGAACAGAAGCCCGCGAT
>DASVAI010000453.1:0-2533 GCA_036376445.1 Acidobacteriaceae bacterium | reverse complement strand
CCCGGGAGCTATCGCGTGCCATTCACTACATCGTGGGCTGTGGCCGATCATCTGCTGCTGAAGCAGGGTAGAGAACAAGCGATGAAGATCCTGCGCGGCAGCCCGTGGGACGGCGGCATCATTACGGAAGGTCTGAATCCGACAGATGGAAGTGTCGAGAGTGGCCAGGCCTTCGCCACCGCCGCCGGTTATCTGGCGCACACCATCTGCGACGTCGCATGCATCGGCGCCCACTGAGCGGGCAGCGTGAACCGGAATGCGGAGCGCCGAGAGCTACAAGACGCGCCGCACGCCGAAAACATCGAGCCGTGTGTCATTGCTGAGTACCGGAATGTCACCCGCAATTACGGGCGCCGCAATCATGCGATCAACGGATCGTTATGATCACCTGCAAGACGCCCCGCGCGAAGGCATCACCCACTTCGATTCGGGAGCAGCATCTAAGCGGCCGACAAAGTGAACGTTCAAAAATTCTTTTGTTCCCCCCAAGTACGCCACTTGACATATTCCTATATAGGAATATTATCGGCTCATGGCACGTGCAGCCACCACTCTCGACGTCTTCAACGCAGTGGCCGAGCCGCGGCGGCGCGAGATCCTCGACGTGCTCGGCGATGGACGCGAGCGCGCCGTCAGCGAGGTCGTAGAAGCCGTAGGACTGCCGCAGCCCTCCGTCTCCAAGCACCTCTCAGTGCTGCTGAAAGTGGGGGTGGTCACCGTGACACGTAACGGACAGATGCGGATGTACCGGCTGAACGGAAACAACCTGAAGCCGGTGTACGACTGGGCAAAGACCTTCGAGCAGTACTGGACGCATCAGTTGGATCGAATCAAGGAACGCGCGGAGCAGAAGATGCTTCACCGCAGACCGGACAACAACAACCAGGAGGAATCATGAGCGCAGCAGCACGCACACTTGTACAGCCGCTGGAAGAAGAAGCGGTTCGCAACTTTTCCATCAAACGCGAACAGCGGATCGATGCGTCGATCGACATTGTCTTCGAAACGATTCTCGAGCAGATGGGACAGCTGAACGTGAAGCCGGATGGTGTCCCAATGCCGATGAAGCTGGAAGCGTGGCCCGGCGGCCGCTGGTACCGCGATCTAGACGAGAGCGGCGGCCATCCCCGCGGCCATCTGTGGGGCCATGTGCAGGCCATCAAGGCGCCTGAGCTGCTGGAAATCTGCGGGCCGCTCTTCATGTCCTTCCCCGCCACCTCCAACGTGCAATATCGGCTTAAGGCTGATGGCGACGCCACAATTCTTCACTTCAATCACTCGGCTATGGGGCTGATACCCGACGATATTTCCGCGAATGTAAGCACCGGGTGGGACAACATGCTCAATCACATTCGCGCGGACGCGGAGCGCAGAATACGCAAGTCCTGACCGCAGCGAAGCGTTACAAGTAGACCCGAACGTTATGACAAAGGAGAAAGAAGTATGGACAGCAAGAGCACGATGAAGACGCCTCCTATCGTTCCGGCGCAGGAGTGGGAGGCCGCGCGCGAGCGGCTGCTCGTGAAGGAAAAGGAATTGACCCGTGCCCGCGACAGGCTGGCCGCCGAGCGGCGGCGTATGCCGTGGATGGCCGTGGAGAAGAAGTATGAATTCGAGGGACCGAAGGGCAAGGTAAGCCTACTCGAGCTGTTCGAAGGCCGCCGTCAATTGATTCTCTATCGCGCCTTCTTCGAGCCAGGCGTCTTCGGCTGGCCCGATCATGCCTGCCGCGGCTGCTCGCTCGGCGCCGACCAGGTCGCGCATCTTTCGCATCTAAATGTCCGAGACACCACTCTCGCCTTCGCCTCGCGCGCGCCGCAGAAAGACATCGAGCGTTTGAAAGCGCGGATGGGCTGGAAGATGCCCTGGTACACCATCACCGACAGTTTCGACAAGGACTTCGGTGTGGATGAGTGGCACGGCCACAACGTGTTCTTCCGCGACGGCGAGCGGATATTCCGCACCTACTTCATCAACAACCGTGGTGACGAGGCCATGGGTAGCACCTGGAACTACCTCGACCTGACCGCGCTCGGACGCCAGGAAACCTGGGAAGACTCGCCGGAAGGCTACCCCCAGACCCCGCCGTACAAGTGGTGGAACTGGCACGACAACTACGAGGCCGAGGCCTCGCCCGATCCGAAGTGGGTCCAGGTGTCCGACGCTGGAGAAGCCGCCTTTAGAAAACGCGACGCAGAGGCGAAGGCATAGCCGAAATCCCTAGAGGAGAATGAGCAATGCCAACACAAGGGCTAGTCATGGCGCCTCAATCCATCTGCGCATGCCGGCGGCATGCCGCTTCTCCCGCACCCGAATTGCCGGAGAAGCGGCTCACCCGCCAGGCGCGCGGAGCGGCATCCTGGGCGCTTCCCGGCGTCGGCCTGGTGCTGGTTCCCAAGTGCCCCATGTGCATCGCTGCCTGGCTTGCCATCGGCAGCGGATTCAGCATCCCGCTGACTACCGCCGCGCATCTGCGCACTGCATTTTTGTGGCTCTGCTGGGGCGCTCTGCTGGTGCTCGCTGCGCGCCTGCT
>DASVAI010000444.1:0-2411 GCA_036376445.1 Acidobacteriaceae bacterium | reverse complement strand
CAATGAACGAGCCGCCCCAGAACTCGAGGCCCGGCCCTTCGACGCGATTGCCGCGTACATCGCCGTTCTCATGGCCCACCCGGTTGACCGCCGCAACGTAGACGCCGTTCGCGATTGCGTGCGAGCGCTGGATGGTCTGCCAAGCATCGTATTGCGCCGTGCCGTACTCTTCCTTCTCGGCCGGGTGCCAGCCGATCGCCGTAGGAAAGAACAGCACGTTTGCGCCCTGCAGCGCGGTGATGCGCGCGCCCTCGGGATACCACTGGTCCCAGCAGACGAGCGTGCCCACACGGCCCACCGAGGTGTCTTCCGCGCGGAAGCCGAGATCGCCCGGCGTGAAGTAGAACTTCTCGTAATAGAGCGGATCGTCCGGGATGTGCATCTTGCGATAGAGGCCGGCGATCGAGCCATCGGTTTCGATCGTGACCGCCGTGTTGTGATAGAGCCCCGCGGCGCGTCGTTCAAACAGAGATGCAATCACCACCACGCACTCTTCATGCGCCACGGCGGCCAACCGCGCCGTGCTCGGGCCCGGGATCGGCTCCGCCAACTCGAAGAGTGCGACGTCCTCGCGCTGGCAGAAGTACTGCGCGCGAAAGAGCTCCGGGAGGCAGACGATCTGCGCACCGGCGCGCGCAGCATCGCGCACGCGACCGGCGGCCTTTTCCAGGTTCGCATCCGGGTCGGGCCCGCAGGACATCTGCACCAGCCCGATGCGGTATTTCAAAGCAGTCGGCATTTCGTGTTTTGAACCTCAGTGCTTCTGATGTGGCAAACAGTCGAACGGCGCGAGCCGAGAGACCCGCGCCTTCTGTAGGATGGAGCGGGCTACTCGAAGATCAGGATCGCGGCGGCGATCACCGTCGTCCAGCGGCCGCGTTTGTCGCCGATGGCCGACTGCGTGACGTTGGCTGTGCGCACGATCTTGTTGGAGATGCGGTAAATTTCCTTCTTCTCGTCCCAGCTCTTGTCCGGATCGAACTCTACATCGAGCGTGGTGGCAAGCATCTCGGCTGCCAGCTCTTCGGCATACTCGCCGGCCTGCTCCTCGGTCTCGCCAAAGCTGTGGTGCTCGCTCAGGTAGCCGTAGGTGTTGCGGTCGCTGGGAATTGCAACGCCGATGCTCGAAGCCACCAGCCGGTGCGGCTCGCGGGTGGAGTTTTCCGCCACCACGGCAAAGGTCACTTCGCCGGGCGAAAGATATTCCACGCCTTCCTTGCGGGGGATGAGCTTTGCGTTGGGCGGGAAGATGGATGAGACGCGAACCAGATTCTGCGCGGCGATACCCGCGTCGCGCAGGGCCAGCTCAAACGAAGTCAGGCGCTCCTTGTGCCTCCCTGTGCCTTTCGTAAAGAAGAGGCGCTTCGGCACCATGCTCTTGGACAATGATTGTTCCTCCGGATTTAGGGCGCGGCTGGGCCAGCTTCCCCAGTGAAAAGTATCACAGCAGCGAAGGCCGCCCGGACGGACGCCTCGCGAAATTCATGCTGTGTTCACAGAATACGATAGGACGCGTGCGGACGCCCAACCGACGGCGGATTCGTGAGCGCTGTGATGTTTGTGCAGTCATAATCGGGGAAGCACATGACAACCGAGGCAGAAGAGCTGAAGCACCTCCGGGTGCTCTTTGTAACGAGCCTTACTCCCAACCAGTTTGGCGGCTACCGCCTGGGTGCCCTCCATCGGCTCGGCCTGGACCACGTCGCCGTGCTCGACCGTGATAGATACGGAGCGCCCGGCATTCGCGGCAAGATTCAATACCGGCTCCAGATAGGCCCGGAAGTCTCGCGCTTCAACCGCGATCTGCTCGCGCTCGCCCAGCGAGAGCGCGTGAATGTCGCCATCTTTGACAAGGCACTTCAGCTTCAGCCGAAGACCCTCCGCCAGCTGCGCCAGAGCGGCGTTTTCTGCATCGACTTCGTGATCGACAATCCATTTGGACCGCGCAAAGATCCCGGCTGGAGGCTCTACCGGCGCACGATTCCCGGCTTCGACCTCACTGGCGTCCAGCGCGACGTAAGTCTCAAGGATTATCGCGACGCCGGCGCGGCGGAGGTCGTTCGCATCCTGAACGGCTTTGAACGCACAGTTCATTACCCGCCTCCGCCGGATTGGCGCGACGAAAATCGCGACCGGCACGTCTCGTTTATTGGGACTCCATACGACAATCGCGCCGATTTTCTTACTCGCCTTTGGCGCGAGGGAGTGCCCGTCAACGTCTCCGGATCAGTCCCGCACTGGCAGGCCGCGCTGCCGGCGGATGCATTCGCTGCTGCCTTCCGCCTGGGCGAGCTGGTCGGCGATGCCTATCGTGAGGCCATCTGGCGGTCCCGTATCAATCTTGCCTTTGTCACACGCAGCAACAGCGACCAGTTGGCGCAGAAGTCGTTCGAGATCACGGCCTGCGGCGG
>DASVAI010000441.1:0-14907 GCA_036376445.1 Acidobacteriaceae bacterium | reverse complement strand
GACTGGACGTGCGCCGCAAGACTCTGCTGATAGACCTGGCTCGAGCGCGCGAGGAATGTGGTGAGCAAAGCCGTGCCGAGACTGCCGCCAAGGTTCCGCGCGAAATTCGAGAACGAGGAGATGTTGTTATTCTTCTCCCGTGGCACACCGATGTAGTTGAGCGTGCTGATGGGGATAAAGATGAACGCCAGCCCGATGACCTGGTAGACGCGCCAGAGCGTTATCTGGGCGAAGCTGACGTGGAGATTGAGCCGGGTGAGATTGAGAAGTCCGAAAGCGGTGACGATGTAGCCCATGGTCACCAGAAGGCGCGGATCCATTTTGCCGATCACGTGACCGGCGATAAACATGGTCAACATCATCATGAAGCCAGCCGGCGACAGCACCATGCCCGAGCGCTCCGCGGTGTAGCCGAGCAGAATCTGCAGGAACTGCGGGATGAGCACGGTGCTGCCAAAGAGCACCATGCCGATAACGAACTGCAGAAAGATGGCGGTGCCGAAGTTGCGATTGCGGAGGAGCTTGAGATCGACGACGGGATCTTCGTGGTTCCACTCCCAGAAGACGAAGACAACCAGCAGAATGACCGCAATGATGGCAAAGGCGCGGATGGAAGGGTCGCTGAACCAGTCTTTCTCCTGGCCACGATCGAAGACGTATTCCAGGCAGCCCACACCGATGGCCACGAGTCCAAGGCCGACGGAGTCGATGCGACCCTGCGTGAGGCTGCGGGCCTTCAGATACGGCGGATCTTCGACCATGCGGTTGGAGAGAAAGAGCGAGATCAGACCGACGGGGATGTTGATGAAGAATATCCAGTGCCAGTCGAGGTTGTCGGTGATATAGCCGCCAAGGGTGGGGCCGATCGCAGGCGCGACGACGACGGCCATGCCGTAGAGCGCGAAAGCCTGGCCACGTTTTTCGACGGGGAAGGTGTCTGCAAGGATGGCCTGTTCGCTGGGCGCAAGGCCGCCGCCACCGATGCCCTGCAGGATGCGCGCGAGGATCAGCAGGGGAAGCGTGGGCGCGAGCCCGCAGAGAAACGAGCATACCGTGAACATGGCGACGCAGGTCATGTAGAAACGCTTGCGGCCGAAGCGGTTTGCCAGCCATCCGGAGATGGGGAGCACAATAGCCCTCGAGACCAGATAGCTGGTGAGCACCCAGGTAGCCTCTTCCTGGCTGCCGCCGAGCGAGCCGGCAATGTGGGGCAGCGCGACATTGGCGATAGAGGTGTCGAGCACCTCCATGAAGGTCGCGAGCGTGACCGTCAGGGCGACGAGCCATGGATTGTGACTTGGCTTCCACTCTTCGGTCATGCGGCCTCAGGCCTGAGAAGTTATCAGGACTCTGATATGATATCAGGAGACTGATATGGTGCGGACGGCGCAAAACCCGGGCGGGAACGACAAGAATCCGCCGGAGGTCCTGAAACTGACCCGCCGCATGACAACTCTGTTTCGTGAGCGGCTGGAAGAGCAATTAAAGCCTCTGGACATCACGGCTGCGCAACTGCAGCTATTGGCCGCGCTGATGAAGGAACCGGGCACTAGCGGAGCGCATATCTCGCGCTACTGCCAGGTAACGCCGCAGACCACGAACGCGCTCATGACGGCGGTGGAGAAGCGCGGCTGGATTGCGCGCACACCGCATCCGGAAAATGCGCGCGTGCTGCTGGCCACGCTCACGCCCGAGGGGCAGCGCGTCTTCCGCAGGGGCAAAGCCATCGCAGTCAGGTTGCAGGACCGGATGCTGCGCACACTCTCTGCGGCGGAGATACGGCAGTTGGAATCGGTGCTGACGCAGATGATCGCGAATCTTGAGTAGGGTCAGAAGCCGAAGCGATAGCCGACGCGCATGAACTGCGAATCGACACCCGGGTTCACCGTTCCGATATTCTTGTTGGACATATGCTGCACGCGGTATTCAACCGTCCAGGAGCGGCGCCGTTCGCGGAACCATTCCACACCGCCGCCGAAGCTGAAGGTGAAGTTGAAGGCCGAGGTCCAGAACTCCGGAATGTCGCGTGGGCTGACGATGAAGCCGCCGCTGCTGGCGAGGAACGGTTGCACTCGACGGGAAAGCATGAAGTGCACTGAGAAGCATGCCGGGGTAATGCCGGGCGCGTAGGTCCAGCGGCGGCCGCGGTCATAGCTTGCCTGAAGGTAGACAGTGCGACCGCCAACCGTGCCACTGGCGGAGACATCCTGGTACAGTCTGAGATTTTCGACGGGTAGCTGTTGCGCAAAAAGGAAGTCTTCTTTCGTGACTGGGCCACCGAGGTTTGTCCGGAGATGGTACCCGCGCAGGGTCGGGTCGCTTTCAACCAAAATGGGCCGAACTTCCGCACTGTATGCCCAGGACATCCCGTGCGAAGCAGAGATTCTGCGCTGGTACGCGATCGCCAATCCTGCAAATTTTCTTTGGCGATCCTCACCCAAAATGATGTGGCTTGAGGAATTCGCATACTCCGCGAAAACGGCCGCGCTATTCAGGGGCGAATAGTAATGCGTTTCTGTTGCGGAGCCTTGCTGAGCGCGCGCCGGGCTTCCCGCGGTGCTTCCCATCAGAGGCCCAGCGAGAAGCACGACTCCGGCTAATGCATGCGAGGCGCGCACCAGTCGCCGGCTCAATGTGGCCTGTGTCTTCGCCGTGTTGCCAGCGATGGCGGCGCGCTGGTGATATCGATGGAGCGGCAGAGGGCGCTGTCCTGCCCGTCGGCAAGGCCGAAGAGCACACCCTGGCCGCCGCAGAGGCGCTGCTCAAAGGCGCGCGCCATCGTGCCGACCATGGGCTCGGCGGCCTCGCGCGAGCCGTAGTACTCCACGCGATAGGCGTAGACGATGTCATTGACGGGCCGGCCGGGAACGCTGAAGTGCATCCAGGTGCCAAGCACGACGCGGCCCGCTTCATCATCGAGGAGCCCATAGACCTGTTGTGCGCCGCTGGCCTCCTGCCCTTCAGAGAAGATCGGAGCGCCTGCCGTCGAGCGTGGCCAGCGCATCTCCCACTGAGTGGTCTTCAGGTCGATGTGGAAGGTGGTGAAGAAGGTGGTGCGCTGGCATTCGGTGCAGTCGTTGTACGTGGCCACCAGCTCGGGGCTGCCCTCGCGCCACATGCGCAGCCAGCCCAGCATGCGGAGGCCGGGCGCGCGCAACAACAGCTTGGCAGTGATCTGCCGCTGGTTCACATCGTAGACGCTGAGGACATCATCATCGGGCAGCGCGGATGGATTCGCACGCTCGCTGGTGATCACGAGCAGGTGGGCGTCGCGCGGCACGGAGAGCTTCTGGGTATTCGTCGAAGCAGTCGCTGTAGCAGCCTTCGCCGGCGGAGTTGCAGGCTCCTTCGGAGGCACGCCGATGTAGCCGATCTCGCGCAGTGCCGTGTACGGCTCATTCATCAGCGCGCGCGTCACGATGGTCTGCACGTCAGTGGACTGCCGCAGATCGAGCCAGCGGAAGTTCTCAAGCGACTGCGCACGCATCGGCGCCGGAAAGAGCGATACGAGAAAAAGAGCGAGGAGAAGTTGCCATCTCCTCATGCGTCGAGCCCCAGCTTTTTCCAGATGGCGTCGACGCGGGATTTGGTGGCGGCATCCATCTTGATCATGGGCGGCCACGGTCGCGCAAAACCTTCGGCGGACCACTTGCGCGTGGCATCGATGCCCATTTTGCTGCCGTAGTTTGGCAGACGCGATGCGTGATCGAGCGAGTCGATGGGCCCCATGGTGAATTGGATATCGCGCTCAGGATCGATGTTGTTGGCGACACGCAGCGTGACCTCCGCAAAGTCATGCACATCGCAATCCTCGTCGACAACGATGATGCATTTGGTGAACATCGCCTGGCCGAGCGACCAGATGGCGCTCATCACCTTCCGCGCCTGGCCGGCATAGCTCTTGCGAATGGAGACGATCATCAGGTTGTGGAAGACAGCTTCCGGCGGCAGGCAGATGTCGATAATCTCCGGAGCGGAGAGGCGGATGAGCGGCAGGAAGATACGCTCGACCGCAAGCCCCATCCACGCGTCTTCCATGGGCGGCTTGCCGACAATCGTAGATGCGTAGATGGGATCCTTGCGATGCGTGATGCAGGTGATGTGGAAGACGGGATAGTCGTCGGGCAACGTATAGAAGCCGGTGTGGTCGCCGAAAGGGCCTTCCGGGCGCAGTTCGCCGAGTTCGACGTAGCCTTCGAGCACGATCTCCGCATGCGCGGGCACCTGGAGATCGACCGTCTCGCACTGCACCAGCTCGACGGGCGCCTGACGCAGAAAGCCGGCGATGATGTACTCCTCAACCTCCGGCGGGGCGGGAACGATGGCTGAGAAGGTCGTCGCCGGATCGGTGCCGATGGCGACTGCAACTTCCATGCGCTCGCCGCGGAGGTCCGCCGTGGTGACTGCGGGCATGCTCGCGTCGCCGATTCGTACGGAGCCTCCCGCGGTGCGCGCCATCATGTCGATCTGCGCTGCAGGCGCATCCCCGGCGGCGTGGCGCAGGCGCTCGCGAAAATGCTCCGCCGCCACCTTCTGCCGCTGCCAGTGCATGCCGGTGGTCTGCCCGTCGTAGACCTGCATGCGATACATGCCCATGTTTCTCTTGCCGTGGCGAGGGTCTTTGGTGATGACGAGCGGAAGGGTGATGAAGCGGCCGCCATCCATGGGCCAGCATTGCAGTACAGGAAAGTCGAGCACGCTGAAGTTGTCGCGAAGCACGACCTCCTTGCATGCAGCCTGCCGCGCAGGTATCACCCGGGGAAAGTACTTCCCTGCCTCGGCAAGCATGGGCAGCATCTTGAGTTTGCCCAGCAGACCTTCGGGGGACTTCATCTCCAGCAGCGCCTGGATCCGTGCGGCAATGTCATCGAGGCTCGCGGCGTCGAGCGCCATTTCCATGCGGCGTCGGCTGCCGAACTGGTTCATCAGCACGCTCGCACCACGATGTCCCTTCACCCGCTCGAAGAGCAGCGCCGGACCGCCCGGAGCATAGCCCTGGATGCCATCTTTGCGTCCAGCCTTGGAGGCCCGGTCTGTGATTTCAGCGATCTCGAGAATCGGATCGACTTCTTCACGAATGCGCTTCAGCTCGCCGGCGCGATCCAGTTGCGCGATCCAGTCGCGCAGGTCGTGATAGGCCAAGTTCGTCTCCTGCACTCATAGTAGAGGGGAATGGAAGCGAATGATCGAAGTCTCCGCTTACTGCCGTGACCCTTCCGACTGCATCCAGCGATCCATGAAGGTCTGGGCGCAGCGCGCGCCGCACAGATGCTTGACATCGGCGCTGTGGGAGAGTGAGTGATTCCAGCGTGTGATGCGCAGCGCTTCCTGCTCCGGCCCATTGGGCGGCGAGGTATGGTCCGTCCAGGCCAGCCACCAGTCCTCCGCATCGCCCCGCGGACTGTTGCAAACGTCACAGTGATAGGACTCTGTCCACGCCATAGCCGGCACCCCTTACCGAAGACGCGAGCGGCCGGTGAAGGACCGCTCGAAGGCAACTTAGCACAATGGTGGACAGCGCCGCATCCCACAGAAAGATTACAGTTTGCGCCGGGTAGAAACTACGCGACAGTGCGCTGTTCCATGGGCTCGAGCGGATAGCCGAGCTTCTTCCATCCCTCATAGCCGCCGTGCAGCGGACGCACGCGGTAAATGCCAAGATTGCGCAGGCGCAGCGCAGTGCGAGCGCTGGTGGCGTCACTGGGGCATGTGCAGTAGAGCACGATGTCGCGATCGCGCGGGATGCGGTCCCCTTCAGCGACCAGGGTATCCGGCTTGAAGAGCACCGCGCCCGGAAGACGGCGAGGATCGGGCAGGTAGTCCAGCGGATGCCGCAGATCGATGATGTAGACGTCCTCGCCGGCATCGAGCTTCGCCTTTAGATCTTCGGGCTCGATCTTGGCGCCGCGAACCTGGCGGAGGAAGGCGCGCTGGCGATAAACCCGGTAGCAGAAGAAGCCCACCAGCAGCAGGATGAAGATGAGGCCCGCGAAGTGTCCTGCTTCCTGGAGAGCGCCGGGATGGCGCTTGAGCACATCGCCGAAGAACCGCCCGATCAGGGCTATGCTGAGGCTCCAGAGCAGCGCGCCACCGGCGTCGTAGGTGACAAAGGTGAAGTAGGGCATCCGGCTCTGCCCGGCGATCGGAGGCGCCACAGCGCCAAGCCCGGGTATGAACTTGGAAATCAGCAGCGCCCGGGCGCCGTAGCGCTGAAAGAAATCGCCGGTGCGCCGCACGCAGGCGGCTGACTCAAAGGACAGCTTGCAAACCATGCGTACGATGCCGCCGCCATAGCGCGCGCCCAGGAAGAACCAGACGGAATCGCTGATGATGCAGGCCAGCATGGCAGTGACAAGGATGAGCGGAAGACTCAGTTGGTGCGTCGCAGTCAGCGTGCCGGCCGTAAGAAGCAGGGGTGCGCTCGGGAGCGGGAGCCCGATCTGTTCGGCGGCGATCCAGCCGAAGAGGATCGCGTATGCGTGATGGATAAAGAAATCGAGCGCGACCGGCATGGTGTGCAGCTTTCGTACAGCCCACAGGATAGATGTACGAAGTGCGCTCCAGGCGGCAAAAGTTTCCGAGACAAAGCAAAGGACCGGATCGGGATCCGGCCCTCATGACGCGAGGTAATCGAATGGATTTATTTGGCGAGCACCAGCGGCATTTCCACCAGGTGCTCGCTGAGGAACCATACCTGCATCTCGTTGGTGCGGACCACGTCGCTGGCGAGCAGGTCGTTGGTGCCTACGTCGCCCAGGTCGTCGGCCTTTTCCGCCAGCTTGCGGGCGTTCTTCAGGATCAGGTTATGGGCCTCAAGCAGGCGAGAAATCTGGACCGGCACCTCTTCCCTGTCGATGGGCGGCCGCTCGATGCGGGTGTTCGCGGCCACGTCCGGGGCCATGGCGATACTGACACCGCCGAGCATCTGGACGCGCTCCGCCAGTGTGTCGATGACCTCGGACTGCTCGCCCGCATGCTTGTCGTAGAGCAGATGGAGCTGATAGAAGGTAGGGCCACCCACCTGCCAGTGCGACTTTTTGTAGAGGTCGCGGATGGTGATGGTGTCCGCGAGCAGAAGGTTCAGCTCTGCCACAATCTCCTGACGAGCCGAGGCGTCCAGGCCGATGGCCAGGTCCTTTATCACTGTGCCGTATTTCTGAATGGTTTTAGCGTTCTGCCGCCAGTTCGGTGTGATCAGATCCGCCATTTTGGCGCCGGTCTTCGATGACTCCCTCAGGGGCGACTCTTTCAGGGCATTGCTGCTCATTCTTAAACCTCCGTTACACCCGATTAGATGCGGCAGGGATAGCAGCGGTCATCTTTTCGGAGCCACTCAAGCGCCCTTCACGCGCACTGTGGGCTCGACAGACAGCCCAGGCCGCAGGACGTGTTCTTTATCCTCTTCCGGTTTGCTGAAATCGATGCGGACCGGCACCCGCTGCACTACTTTCACGTAGTTGCCGGTTGCGTTCTCCGGCGGGAAGAGACTGAGCATCGATCCCGTGGCGCCTCCGATTTGCGTGACTACGCCGTCATAATCGCGGCCGTTCATATCCACGTGAATCTTGACCGTCTGGTTGGGACGCATCAGGTGAAGCTGGGTCTCCTTGAAATTGGCCGTTACCCAGAGATCGTGCAGCGAGACCAGCGTCACCAGGTTCTGCCCCGGGCTCACGTTCTGGCCGACTTCGACGTTCTTGGTGGTGATGATGCCGTCCACCGGCGCGACGATTTTGGTATAGCTCAGGTTGAGCTTGGCCTGGTTGAGTTGGGCGCGCGCCTGCTCCACCTGCGCCGCCGCCTGGTCCGCCTTGGCCTTCTGCGCCGCCACAATCTGCGGCGCGGAACGCGCATTGCGCTGCTCCGCCACCGAAGCGAGCCCCTGCTGCCTGGCTACCGCGATCTGTTCCCGTGCCGCGATGGCGTTGGCCTTTGCGGATTCCACCGACGCCTCGCTGGCCTGCGCGGCCGCAACCGCCTGGTCATACTGCTGCTTGGAGATGACGTCCTTCGCCACCAGCGTCGTATAGCGCTTCAGGTCAAGCTGTGCCTTGGTGTTGTTGGCTTCTGCCTGGGCGACTTCCGCCTGCGCCTGGTCCAGCATGCGGGCTGCGCGCTTTACCTGTGCGTCGGACGCGAGCACATTGGCGTTAGCAGACGAAAGCGAGCTGTAGGACTGGACATTCGTTACCGGGACGTTTACTTTTGCGGCCTCGTAGGCAGCTTCAGCTGCCTCAAGATTGGCCTCACCTTGCGCCACCAGGACTTCATAGTCATGCGGATCAATCTCCGCGATCACGGTGCCAGCGGGGACTTCCTGGTTTTCCTTTACCGGCACATTGATGATATGGCCGTTGATGCGCGCGCTGATCTGGATGATATGGCCGTTGATCTGCGCGTCGTCAGTGTCTTCATAGAAGGTGGAATGCCAGTAATAGAGCAGCGCGCCGACGACCAGGACAGCGATGACGAAGAAGAGGATGAAGCTGCGACGACGCTTCTTCTCCGGGTTCTGCCGCTGCTCCTGATCGCTGCTCTGCTGCTGGTTTTCATTTCCGGCCCTGCCGGACTCCGGATCCTGTTCCGCCACGGTCACTTTCCTCCGAGGAATTCCTGATATCGCGTATCGACCACGCCCATCGCCCGCGCGAGAGACAGCTTGGCGACGTTGTGCTGATAAAGACTGGCCACGTATTGACCATTCGCCTGCGCGACGCTGGCCTGGGCTTGCACCACGGCCAGGTTGTCGCTGACGCCGGCAGCATACCGCTCCTGCGCATCGCTCAACGTCTGCTTGGCAAGCTGCACGTTACTGCGCGCCACTTCCACCTGCTGGGCCGCCGAATTGAGATCGAAAAATGCATCGCGAATATCGGCGTCGATCTGGCCTCGCATGTCACTGAGCTGCGCCTTCTGGCTGTCGAGTTGTGCCTGCGCCTGCTTTGCATCGCCGCGCAGTTTGGCCTCCTCAAACAGCGGCACGCTCGCCGCGCCGACGGCATCAAAGGTGCCGTGCGACTGGCCCAGCGTGGGGCCGATGTCGCCATAGTCTCCGTTGAAGCTGATGCTCGGGTAGCGCTCTGCGGTGGCGGCCTTGCGGTTCTGCTCTGCTGCTTTCACCTGCTGCTCCAGCGCCTGCAGGTCCTTGCGCGTTGCAAAAGCAACCTTCACTGCTTCATCGGGCTGGATATTTTCGAGCGGCGCGAAGGGCAGGCGGTCCGCCAGTTCGAACTTCTGCTCGAGCGGCAGGCCTACAGCGCGCGCCAGCGCCAACTTGTCCTTTTCATGCGCGTTTTGATCGCGGATCAGCGCCTGCTGCTGCGTCTGGTAGTCAACTCGCGCGCGCAGCACATCGAGCTCCGAGGCAGTGCCCGCTTCGTGGTTCGCGTCGGCCTGGTCGAGCGAAACCTTCGTGGATGCAACCTGCGCTTCATCGTTGGCAATGTTCGCCTCATCGGAGATGCAGGCGAGATAGGAGTAGCCGATGCTCAATGCCACAAGGTTGCGCGCATCATCCAGTGACAGGCGCGTCGCCTCGAAGTCATGACGCGAGGCAAGGTAATGATTGAGCGAGGGCACGCTCAGCAGCGTCCAGTCCAGACTGCCGCGCACGTCGGTGTAGCCGAAAGGGCCGAGGATGGACGGAAAACCAGGAAAGCTAATCCCCTGGGCGCGCAGATTCACCTGCTGTACGGATTCCTTGAAGGTGCCGTCGACGGTAGGCAGCAGCTTTTGTAGCTGCTGCAGCCGCTGTCCGCCGGCCTGTTGCACGTTCTGGCCGGAGAGAATGATGCCGAGATTGTTTTTCAGGCCGGTGAGGACCGCATCGCGAATCGTGAGTTGCAAAACGCCGGGCGTGGGCGCCTGGGTTACAACGCTGCCCTGGAAGGCGCTTTGCGGCGGCGGTTGAGGAGCGACTGGCGCCGAGGAGGAAGAGGACTCCGAGTTCGAAGAGCTCATGCTGCTGCCGGTGCCGAGTTGAGCCGTCGCGGGAAGCACCGCGGTCGAGAGAATTGCAATCAGTAATCCGGTCCTGAAAGCAGTCCTGTGCAGACGACGCGTACACACTCCGGGCTTCGACTGCCTTTCCGTAAAGTCCCACATGGTAATCGTCATTTTTGATGCCGCAATGCGGGCAAAGACTTAAAAAATCAGAAGCTTCCCTTCACACTATCGCAGGTCCAAGACGCGGACGCACGAATCCGGGAAATTGCCACACAAGACTGGCACGATCGTTTTGCCGAAGAAGCCGGACTCAGTGGGCAGTGGAATGCACCAGCGAGCTGGCCAGTGAGCACAGGGCCGCGCGATAAGCCCCGCCTACATGCGACTCGGTCCAGGCATCGCCGGTCGCCTGCGCAAGCGCGCTTGCAGAGTCGGCTGCACTCCTCCCAAGCACGGCACGCAGCACGAAGACACTGCGCTCCGCCGGCCCCAGACCTTCGAGCCATTCCCGCATGCTGGCGCCATTGCTGCCGCCAAGCAGCATGTCCAGTTGCTGGCGTGTGACACCTGCGGCGCTCAGGTCGTCGGTATCGACGCATCCGCCGAGGTCCGCTCCCGCCGATGGGTGCATTTCGTCCGGCCGAAGGACGGCAAGCCGCGCCAGCGCGCGCCGCACAAGGTCGATTGTGGCAGCGTTTTGTGCGGCCTTTCCGTCGGCACATGGGTCCATCTCCACCGATGCCACGGTCGCTTCCACCAACTGCATGGCTTCGCCTTCGTCGCCAACGAAAAGCGCCGCGGTACGGTAAAGCTCACGCGCCGCGCTCTCAATCTGTGCGTCGTCATTACAGCCGGAACAATCCGCTGAAGGATCAAGGGTGGCTGTCTGCATTTCGCTCACGGTGGCCTCCACTCGCCTGCTTGCCTGTCACTCAGGGTCTATGTCACCATCCTCAGCCAGCCGCTGCCGTCCGTCAACCCGTCCGGCGGCACTGGATTTCGCCGAGCTTTCATATTGGATGGGGCAGGTATCCTATATGAAAGGAAAAGCTTTCACCCGAAATACCTAAGTATCACGCCCGCATGTCCGCACGACAGCCAAAGCGAGAACAGCTCTTTTTCAGCCGCGATGAATCCTGGCTGCGCTTCAACGGACGTGTCTTGCAGGAGGCCGAGGACCCGCGCAATCCGCTGCTCGAGCGCGTGAAGTTTCTGGCCATCACCGCGTCGAATCTCGACGAGTTCGTCGAGATCCGGGTAGCCGGCGTGATGCAGCGCATTGAGGACGGCTATAACGAGGCCGGCCCGGATGGCCTGACGCCGGAGCAGACCTTCGATCGCGACACCGCGGAACTGCGCACCTTCGTCGAGAGCCAGTACCGCTGCTGGAACGAATCGCTGCGCCCGGCGCTGCACGCTGCCGGCATCCGCGTTCTCGACTACAAGGACCTGGCGGGCGAGCAACTGGAATACGCCACCGACTTTTACCAGCGCGAGGTAGACCCGCTGCTGACACCGGTAACGATCGATCCGGCGCATCCTTTTCCGCGCGTGCTGAACAAGGCGCTGGGCCTTGCCCTGCTGCTGCGCAGCAAGCGCAAGCGCGCGGCCGGCACGGTGCTCGGCGTGGTCACGGTGCCGCGCGCCCTGCCAAGGCTTGTGCCCGTTCCATCGCTGGGAAACAACATTGATTATCTGTTCCTGCACGAGCTAATTGAGGCGCACGCCGCGCGGATGTATCGCGGCTACGAGGTGCTGAGCACCGCCGCCTTCCGGGTTACCCGGAACAGCAATCTTTATCTGCAGGAAGAAGAGGCTCGCACGGTACTAGAGAGCGTGCGCGCCGAGCTGCACAATCGGCGCAAGGGTGACGCGGTGCGGCTCGAGGTGGAGCAGGGCGCCGATCCGGAGATCATCGATCGCCTGCGCATGAACTTCGAGGTGGACGAGTCCCAGGTCGTGCGGACCGATGGCCCGGTGAATCTGTCGCGCGTGATGGCGCTCTACGACACGCCGCGGCCCGATCTGAAGTATCCACCGTTCGCCCCTCGTGAGCTGCGGCTGAATCGCCGCTCGGCCAATATCTTTGACGAAATCCGCCACCACGACATTCTGCTGCATCATCCCTACGATTCGTACGACGGGGTAGTGAGCTTTATCGAGGCTGCTGCCGAAGACCCGGCAGTGCTCTCGATGAAGCAGACACTGTATCGAACGTCCGCGGATTCGCCGATGTTCACGGCGCTGATCGAGGCAGCGCAGTCGAAGGAAGTCACCGTAGTGGTGGAGCTGATGGCGCGCTTCGATGAGGCGTCGAACATTCGCTGGGCACGCAACCTTGAAGACGCCGGCGTGCAGGTCTTCCATGGCATCGTGGGATTGAAGACGCATTGCAAACTGGCCCTGATGGTGCGCCACGACGAGGATGGCGTTACCCGCCGGTATGCACACCTTGGCACCGGCAACTACAACCCCGTTACAGCGAAGTTCTACACCGATATCAGCCTGCTGACCTGCGATCCCGCGATTACGTCGAGCATGCAGGCGGTCTTCAATTACCTGACCGCGCACTCGGAATCCGATGACTACTCGCCGCTGCTGGTGGCGCCGCTCACGCTTGCCGAGCAATCGATCCAGATGATCCGCCGGGAAGCCGAGCATGCGCGAAAAGGAAGGCCGGCGCGCATCGTGGCAAAGATGAACTCGCTGCTCGAGAAGAGCATCGTGGAAGCGCTCTACGACGCCTCGCAAGCGGGCGTGGAAATCGACCTGATTGTGCGTGGCATCTGCTCACTGCGACCCTGCGTCAAGGGGCTGAGCGAGCGCATCCGGGTGCGCTCCGTGGTGGGACGCTTCCTGGAGCACAGCCGCATCTTCTATTTCGCCAATGGCGGCAACGAGACGATCTACTGCGGCAGCGCCGACTGGATGCCGCGCAACCTATTTGAGCGCTGCGAGGTGCTCTTCCCCATCAACGATCCGCAGCTTCGCGCGCGGCTGAAGAACGAGATTCTTGCCGCCTACCTGGCCGACACCGCAAAGACGCGAATGCTGGAACCGAATGGCGACTATCGGCGCGCGCGGGGAGGAACAGGTAAGGCAGCATTTTCCGCGCAGGACTTCTTCATGCAGCTTGCGGAAGGCCGCGTGACCGCAGACCAGATTCCAGCGCCGGTCGAAATGCCCGCCGAGGGCGCCGCACCGAAGCATATCGCGCGAAAATCACAGTCACGAAAGAAGAAGCAGCCTGCAGCCGCCGGCGCGCGCCTGGAAGATGCTCCTGCAACTCCGGCCGGCTGATCGGACGAAACCGACGCCTCAAGTATCGTATCGGCATAGGTCCAGTGACGGTGCATGCTTGCCGTCTACGCATTGCAAACTCTTTGGGAGAGTCCCTCATATGAAGCGTTCACTTACCGTGGTCCTTAGCACCGTCGTCCTCCTTGGCAGCACGGCAGCGGTACACGCCCAGGCTTCCAGTTGGAAGATCGACCCTGCCCATACGGCTGCAAACTTTACCGTCCGCCACATGGGGATTTCGAATGTGCACGGCCGCTTCGGCGGCGTGACGGGAGAGATCACCATCGATCCCGCCGACTTCACCAAATCATCCGTGAAGGCCACGATCGATACCACGACCGTCGATACCGGCGTGCCGCCGCGCGATAGCGATCTGAAGAGTGACCACTTCTTTGACGTCGCCAAATATCCAACGATGACGTTCGTCAGCAAATCGGTTGCGAAGAGCGGCGACGGCTATGAGGTGACCGGCGATCTCACGTTGCATGGCGTGACAAAATCCGTGTTGCTGATGCTGCAATCCCCTTCCGGCGAGTTGGCGATGGGGAAACAGACGCGCCGCGGATTCGATGCAACGACGACCATTCACCGCAAGGATTTCGGGCTGACCTTCGGTGAAGGGCTCACCAAAGCTGGTGATGCGATGATCGGGGATGATGTGAAAGTAGCACTTGAAGTAGAAGCACTCAAGCAATAAAGGACCAAGAGGCAGAATGAAACACGAGATTCTGGTCGCGCAGCAGTTTGGATCCACGGCACAGGCCTACCTGGAAAGCGTGCCTCACGCCACGGGCGAGGACCTGCAACTGCTGTCTGACGAGGCTGCGGCGATCGCCAATGCCGTGGTGCTGGATCTGGGCTGCGGCGCCGGGCATGCAAGCTTCGCGGCTGCTCCCGCTGCGTCCACCGTCACGGCTTATGACCTCACAGCCGAGATGCTTGCGGTTGTACGGACAGAGGCCGCAGCCCGCAAGCTCGACAACATCACGACGGTCCAGGGCAGAGCCGAAGCGTTGCCGTTCCCCGATGCGCACTTCGACCTTGTGATCACTCGCACCAGCGCGCATCACTGGCACGATGTTCCCGCTGCTTTACGTGAAGCAAGACGGGTCCTGAAAGCCGAAGGGCGGATGCTGATGATCGACACCGCGGGCGGTGATACCCCGCTGACCGACACGCATCTGCAGGCGGTCGAGATTTTGCGCGATCCCTCGCATATCCGGAACTACACCGCGCAGGAGTGGCTGGCGTTGTTTCGCGGCGCCGGCTTCACTCGCGCCATCCTCGATAAGCAATGGCCGCTTCCGATTGAGTTTTCGTCCTGGATTGCGCGCATGCGTACGCCGCCCGAGCGAGTCGCTGCCATCCACGCCATCTGGAGTACGGCGCCGGACGAAGTGCGCCGCTACTTTGAAGTGCAGACGGACGGCTCGTTCACATTGCTGAAAGTCCTGATCTCCGCCAGCCGCTAGAAGCAGCCGCGCGCATGCTTCGCCACTACACTGGTGTTGTTGCGCCTCCTTTCGACATCCCTGCGCTATTGGCACCTGCTCAGCCTGGATGCACCAACCGTCGCTGCGCTGTGGTGCTGGGCCTTCGGGCGCGCCGTGCGTTTGCATCTCTCGTCCTGGCTCCCGGTCGCGCTGGCGCTGGGAACCTGGC